>NZ_DALZYO010000005.1:117222-164568 GCF_031988165.1 Neobacillus sp. | reverse complement strand
AACGCTTTTCCTTCGTACGATGCCAATGCTGCCGAAGCACTCCTTATGGAGCTAGACATTAAAGAAACGTCCCGTAGGTGGGACGTTTCTCTTAATTCGGAGAATAAAAATACTATTTTGAATGGTTTTCGCACGCCTCGCCTAGTTCCTTTAAGACTTCATCCACTTCGTCCCAAGAAAAAATCGAGGCACCTGCTGCGAGGGGGTGCCCTCCACCTCTATACTTTCTTGCAACGCCATTTATTACGGGTCCCTTTGAACGGAGACGGACTCTTATTTGATCACCTTCCTCGATAAAAAAGACCCATGCTTTTATACCCTTTACATTTCCTAATGATCCAACAAGTAAGGAAGCTTCTGCCGGCTTTGCACTGTATTCTGCTAATAATTCTTTTGTCAGCCTAACAGAGGCCACTCCGTTTTGCTGAAACTCGAAATTTTGTAAAATATAACCGTTTAATTTAATGATATTAGCATCGAGTTCGTACATTTTGTCAAATAGGTCGGTACGTGAGAAGTTGTAATGAATCAAGTCCCCCGCGTAGGTGAATGTTTTTTCTGTCGTGCTTGGAAACAGAAATCTTCCTGTATCGCCAACAATACCGGCGAATAGCAGTCTTGCTGCTTCATCATTCATTTTCAAGCCTTTTTCTTTTCCAAACAAGTAAAATTCATAAATCATTTCGCTGCAAGAACTTGCCGTTGTATCGACCCATAGTAAATCCCCGTAAGGGTCCTCATTTGGATGATGATCAATTTTGATTAGCTTATCACCTAGTGAGTACCTAGCGTCACATATTCTTTCAGCATTAGCCGTATCACATACTATCACCAAGGCACCTTTATAGATTTCATCCTCAATGACATCAAGCCTACGCATGAAATGAAGGGTCGGTTCTTCCAGCCCGACTGCATAGATTTTTTTATTCGGATAGGACACTTGTAAAATTGCTGCCAATCCACCTTGTGAACCATAGGCATCCGGGTCAGGACGGACGTGACGATGGACGATAATGGTATCATATTGTTCAATTGTTTCTAAAATTTTCTCTTTCATAGGATCTCCTTTTAGCACCGAATGTGGCATTTTTTTAAAATTACAGGTACAATATTATAAGCGTAATTGACTTGTCCAAGGGCGACCAGCAAACAAACAATGACAAAAGGCGCTTTTTGCTTTCCAAAGCGATTGGCTGTAGACCATAGAACCCCTTGGCACTGAAGCTAGGTAAAAATAGAAGATTTTTGAAACCTGGAGGAACATATCATGCTTGTACTTGTAGTTTTAATTGGCTTATTATTTGCTTTCTATTTATTTTATAAAACAAAATACTTCCGAAGCAACCGTTTAGTTGAAAAGAAATGGCTCTCAGCTAAATCAAATATTGCTCTAGGCCTGTTTGTCTTTTTATTTGGGGTTAATCATCTACTTTTCATTTCTGAATCAACAGTAACATATATTGTTTCAGCACTTTTTATTATTTATGGCGCAATATTCAGCTGGATTGGCTTCAAAAAATATAAACATTATCTACCTTTTGCCATCGAGGAAGCCAAAAACCTTGAGACCCAAAAATAAATTCGAGCCGCTTCTCATGGAGGGAAGCGGCTTTCTTATCGGATTTTACAAATTCCCTATTAGTTTACTTAATTCCTGTCAATCAACTGGCACATCATCATTGCTTTCCCGACCAATACTCCATCATTGAAAACTTCCACATCTACCTTGCCAAACTTTCGCCCTACCTCTAGTATTTTCGGATAAATTTCTAATGTGCTCTCCATTTGAACCGGTTTAATGAAGTAAATGGTCATATTTTCCACAACAAGGTCACCTTTTTTATAGCTTCGCAATACTCTGTTTGCCGCATCTGAGACAACGGTTGTAAATACACCATATGAAATAGTCCCAAGATGGTTGGTCATTTGCGGAGTGACTTCACAAGAGTAAACCTCTTCCCCTTTTGCTTTGCCCTGCAATAGCACCATTTGATTAGTTACGATGTCATCAATGGTTTCGCCAACCTGAGGCTGTCGTTGGTTCATTTGCAATGCCTTTAAAACATCCTGTCTGCTGATTATTCCTTCAAGACGGTTAGAATCATCGGCAACTGGGAGTACCTCAATTCCTTCCCAGACCATTGTATGTGCTGTTGATGCAACACTTGTCTTCCCATTCACCGTCATCGGATGTTTGGTCATAATCTTGTCGATGGCCGTTTCATAATCCCGCCCTAAAATGTCCTTACTCGTAACCATCCCTTGAATCTTCATGTTTTGATCGACGACAGGATAACGGCTGTGGGTTGTTTTTTGATTAAATTCATGCCATTTTGATACCCTATCGGTCGTCTGCAAATAAAAAGTATCCTCGAGAGGTGTTAAGATATCTTCGACTAAAATAATCTCTTTTTTTATTAACTGGTCATAAATGGCCCGGTTTATCATCGTAGCTACCGTAAAGGTATCATAGCTGGTAGAAATAACAGGTAATTCTAATTTATCTGCCAGCTTTTTCACAAGATCCTCGGAATCGAAGCCTCCGGTTATGAGAACAGCAGCTCCCGCCTTGAGAGCAAGTTCATGTGCTTGGGTGCGGTTCCCGACAATTAATAGGTTCCCTGCTTCCGTATAGCGCATCATTGCCTCTAATTTCATGGCCCCAATAACAAATTTATTAAGGGTTTTATGCAAGCCTGTTCTTCCGCCTAATACCTGACCATCGACAATGTTTACGACTTCGGCAAAAGTAAGCTTTTCAATATTTTCTTTCTTCTTCCGTTCGATTCTAATTGTACCAACTCGTTCAATCGTACTGACATATCCTTTATTTTCGGCTTCTTTAATCGCTCGATAGGCTGTACCTTCACTTACAGACATCGCCTTGGCGATTTGCCGCACTGATATTTTTTCCCCGATTGGAAGTCCATCAATGTATTGCAAAATTTGTTCATGCTTAGTAGCCAAGACCTTCACCCTTTATTTTCGAATTCCAATTCATCCAGTCATTGATTAACCAGATTTGTCTAAATTTCATTATAGAGTTTAATAGGCCTTGATTCAATGCGGTTTCTTACATTATCATCTTATTTTCATTAAAATGAGCGGGATTTCTTTTTTGAGCGCTGTAACTGATGTCTTTGTACTTGATTTTTCGGACTATAAAGCAGCCCTGTAAGATTTCCTGCGATGACTATCAGTGCGAATGAAAGCCATGCTATAGAAAATATCCCCTGTACCCTATCAGCGTTGATTGATAATCTTGGTACAGCAAAATAAAGCATAAAGCCACAGAGCAATAGACAAAGTAAATATCTGTTCTTTTTCAATTTTTTTCCTCCTTTAAAAGACTGCTTGTTCCATCTTTATGCGCTTTAGAGGAAAAAAAGTATGTGAATACCTAAGAACATATTAAATTTCGATTACTTCGCCTGGTGCTAACACTTTCCCATTTTTAGCTTCAAGCATTTCTATAAATTGGTATGGATCCTGTTTAATTGGTGGGAAGGTATTGAAGTGCATCGGTACAATCGTCTTTGCGTTTAACAGTTTTGCCGCATAGGCAGCATCTTCAGGTCCCATTGTAAAATTATCACCAATTGGCAAGAAGGCTACATCAATCGGATGACGCTCACCAATGAGTTTCATGTCCGAGAATAGAGCTGTGTCACCAGCATGATAAACGGTTTTTCCTTCGTTCATAAACAAGATTCCTGCCGGCATACCGCAATAAATAATTTCATTATTTTCAGTTGTAAAGCTTGAGCCATGGAAGGCTTGTGTCAGCTTAACTTTTCCGAATTCAAATTGGTAAGCACCGCCTATATGCATTGCGTGAGTATTAACTCCTTGCCAGCTAAGAAAATCGGAAATTTCCGCATTTGCAATAACAAGGGCATTATTCTTCTTAGCTAGCTCGACAGTATCCCCGACATGGTCATTATGTCCATGCGAGAGGATGATTGCATCAGGTTTTACGTCATCAACCTTTAAGTCTGTTAATTGATTACCGGTGATAAAAGGATCAATCATAATTGTTTTACCATTAGTATGAATTTGTACAACTGAATGTCCATGGTAAGAAATTCTCATCATTCCAACTCCTCTAAAAGTATTATCTTATGTAGTTCCATAAAAGTTATCGAAATCCTTCTACCTTTATTCCCATAACTCACTTGTTTTAGTGCATGATGAGCTCAGAGAGTTTACATTTACTTTTAATATTGATACTCTCAAATTGGATATTAATTTTTAAAGGGGGACCCCTAAAAATGAATCAACGAATAGAAAAACTTCAAACTTGGATGAAGGAAAATGGAGTAGAAATTAGTTTTCTAACCTCTTCAGAAAATGTATTTTATTTAAGTGGCTTTTATTCCGATCCACATGAAAGATTGCTCTCACTTGCCGTTTTTCAAGAGGAAGAGCCGTTTCTAGTATGCCCATCAATGGAGGTGCATGATGCTAAACGTTCAGGTTGGCATCATGAAATTATTGGCTATAGCGACATCGACAACCCATGGGAAATGATTCTAAATTCAATAAATAAAAGAATTAATGGAGTATCTAAAGCCGCTATCGAAAAAGAACATATGAATGTAGAACGATACGAACAGCTTTCAAGATTATTCCCGAAAGCAGCATTTGTTTCAGCAGAAGAAAAATTGCGATTGCTTCGCATGATTAAAGATGCCAAAGAATTGAAAATCATTGAAGAGGCCTGTGCCCTTGCTGATTATGCCGTTGAATTTGGAGCAAATGAAATCAAGGAAGGCAAAACAGAGCTCGAAGTCCTAAATGCTTTAGAGTTCGCCCTAAAGCAAAAGGGCGTTACTGAAATGTCATTTTCAACAATGGTTTTGACAGGAGCAAACGCCGCGTCTCCACATGGCAACCCTGGGCAAACGAAAATTCAAAAAGGCGATCTTGTGTTATTCGATTTGGGTGTTGTGGTGGACCGATATTGCTCGGATATCACAAGAACGGTTGCTTTTGGTGACATTAATGACAAGCAAAAGGAAATTTACGATACGGTTTTAAAAGCTCAATTAGCAGCCATTGAGGCTAGTAAACCAGGTGTTACTGCTGCTGAAGTGGACCTCACTGCCCGCAGGATTATCATGGAAGCAGGATATGGCGAATATTTTCCACACCGTTTAGGTCATGGACTTGGAATAGGCGTCCATGAATATCCATCGATGACTGAAACCAACCAGCTGGTTATTGAAGAAGGAATGGTATATACAATTGAACCAGGAATTTATGTACCTGAGGTAGCGGGTGTACGGATTGAGGATGATATTTATATTACTGCTGATGGAGCTAAGATTTTAACAAAATTCCCGAAAGAACTGCAGATCATCAAATAAGGAAATGGATTTCTTTTACATTGAACTCTTTTAGGAATTGATGTACTATACAAATACAAGCTGCGTTGTACGTAATCATAATAAAGTTTTAACCTTTAAGCTGTAATAGGGAGTTTAACCATCGAAGCTGGAATGACAGGCCTCTGTCTATAGGACATGGAGGACATGCAGAAAAGTTTCTGAGAACACCCACTTTGAGGAGTGGTGGTTTAAAACTTTCTTATATTTCTACGGCAAATGCGGCTATATATGATTTTTAAACCAGCTTCTTTAAGGGAAGCTGGTTTTCTAATGTCAAAAAAAGAAGAAGGACATTAACCACTCCCTCTCCCCTCGTTATTATTTTTCAAGCAATGTTTTTGTATCAGAGAATTCAAGACCGTGTGCTTCGGCGACAGCTTGATAGGTCACAAAACCGTCGAGCGTATTGATTCCTTTTAACAAGGCTTCATTTTCTAAACACGCTTTTTGATAACCCTTATTGGCAATTTGAACGGCATACGGAACGGTCACGTTTGTTAACGCAAATGTCGACGTTCTCGGTACCGCACCTGGCATATTCGCTACAGCGTAATGAACAACACCATGCTTCACATATGTTGGGTTATCATGTGTGGTAATCCGGTCTGTTGTTTCAAAAATACCACCCTGATCGATAGCAATATCAACAACCACACTGCCAGGCTTCATTGATTGGATCATTTCTTCGCTAACAAGCTTCGGTGCCTTCGCTCCCGGAATTAATACAGCGCCAATAACTAAATCCGATTCCTTTACAGCTTCAGCAATATTAAAAGGGTTGGACATCAATGTCGTCACATCAGAACCGAAAATATCATCTAATTGACGAAGACGGTCTGGATTTAAGTCAATAATCGTCACTTTTGCCCCTAGACCAATCGCCATCTTAGCCGCATTTGTGCCGGCAACGCCACCGCCAATAATAGTAACTGTACCTCTTTGCACACCAGGAACACCAGAAAGTAGGATTCCCATACCACCGTGGACTTTTTCCAGAAATTGAGCACCAATTTGTGCTGCCATTCTTCCAGCAACCTCACTCATCGGTGTCAATAACGGCAGGCTTCGGTTCGCTAATTGTACCGTTTCGTAGGCAATCCCTACAACTTTATTATCAATCAACGCCTTCGTTAATTCTGGTTCAGGTGCTAAATGTAAATATGTAAATAGAATTAAACCTTCACGAAAGTATTGATATTCACTTGGAAGAGGCTCTTTAACCTTCATGACCATATCCATGGACCAAGCTTCACTAGCTGAATCAACCAGCTTCGCACCTGCAGCTCCATAATCCTCATCTGTAAAACCAGAACCATGTCCTGCTCCTTTTTCAATAAAAACCACATGGCCAAATTTCACAAGGTTAACTACTCCAGCTGGTGTCATCGCTACACGGTTTTCATTATTTTTTATTTCTTTAGGTACTCCAATCCGCATGTGCTTACCCCCATTTAATAACATCAATAGTAAAATATTCTAAGTCGATATTAATATATTCTTTTTTCAAAGTAATGATGTAACAACTTACCATTCTCTGAAAGCTCTTTCATTTTATCAAAAAAAGCTGAGATACCCAAACTTTTTTATTTAATTATTATCGAGTATACCAAGTAGCATAATATTAACTAGATTTCTCTTTATTAAGAAGAAAAAGCGGTAACCTTTAAGGGGTTACCGCTTTTTTATTATTTTATTTTTTCAACGTCTGACAAAACCGAATCAAGTTCATCAGCTGATTTATTTAATGTTTGTGCATCAAGTGGATTTGATTTTGCACCTGCTTCAATTGTGTGTAGTGGAGTTTCCACTTTTTCATATAAATCAGCATTCTTATCTTTAACATCGTCTTCAAATTTTTGCCAAGATTCTTCGAGTTTTACTCCACTTTCTTTAACTTTTGCAGCATCGTTTGCATTTAATTGATCTCTCAAATCAGTGATGGTTTGTTTCATTTCCTTCGCACCGTCACTTATTGAAACAGTTGCCTTTGTCTCTGCAGAATTCTTGTCATCTTTAGCTCCGCCACATGCAGCCAATGTTAAAGAAGATGCGATTAAAATTGGAACGATTAATTTACGCGATTTCATTTACGTTTCCCCCTGTTTGTCCCTTTACTTTGTTATCTTTTCTTTTATTTATTATTGCAGCAGTTACCGCAACAACTAACAAGATCATTTGTGGAATAAAACTCTCCCAAGTTGAATAAATAGCGAAAAAGTCAATAGTTGCAATTGGTGCTTGAGTTGCTGGTAGTAATCCAGCTAGCTGTAATCCATGAATCCCCATCCCTGTAAACTTAAAGCATAAGTAAAACATTAAAATACTTGATACTAGGAAGAATGGACGCATTGGAATTTTTAATCCTACCTTAAGAATGAGGTACGATAAGACCACAAGTATGAGCAGTCCAATAGCAATACCCAATAAAAGGGATGTCATTTTTATCGAGGAAGCCATTCCAATAAAGAATAAAACTGTTTCTGTCCCTTCGCGAAAAACAGCGAGGAAAGATAAAAGTGCTAAGGATAAGAGGCTACCTGTATCCAATGCTTTTGAACTTTGTGTACGGATGTATCTCTGCCATTCTGAAATACTTGATTTACTATGAAGCCAATAACTCATGTATAGAAGCATTACTGCTGCAAAAATCCCAGTCCAGCCTGCAATTAAGAAATTGTTACTGCCAAATGCTCCTGCTGAAAATAATAAGTTGACAAGGGTACCAAGAATGATACTTACTCCTATCCCTGCACCTACACCTATCCAAATCCATTTACTTTTCTCTTCATGACCTGCCTTTCTTAAAAACCCAAGCAAGGCAACCACTACAAGCAATCCTTCTAATCCTTCACGAAGAAGAATTGTAATGGCATCCATCATGTTATAACTTGTTTTGCTTACTAGTGGTGATAAATAATCTCGCATACTTTCAATTGTTTTTTTAGCTCCTTCAACATCAGCTGGCTTAGAAGATAACATGGCGTATGACGAAACCATATCCCTTTCTGCATCACTGTATATTTTGGAAGACTGAGTAAGGACAATACCCTCGACGTTCAACCATGATTGGCGAAATTTTTCTATATCAGCTTTTGCACCATGAATATCATTGTCCTTTATTTTTGATAGGGACTGATTTAGCAAAGTTATTAGTTCAGCCACATCACCCTTTTGAGTAGAGGTATTATCACTTTTATCCGAAGAAGCAAATTTACCTGCTATAAATTCTTCATTTGTCTTTTTTAAAGCTAAAAGTGCATTTTTCACTTTTTCTTGATTGATTGGTTGTTGAGCTAAAGCAAATTGCACTTGCCCCATATTATCTTCAATATCATGATACGCCTGCTTAGATTTCTTTTTTACTCCATCTTCAATTGAGAGCCAGGTGGATGTGAATTTCTTAAATTGTTCGGAGGATACATTCATATCTCCATTATCCAGAGATTGAATACTCTGGTTTATGATAGTATTTGCTCGTTTCATATCATCCGTTGCACTAGCAGCAAAACTGTTAATTGGAAGGATTATAAATGCTGTAAGTAAAATCAACAGAGTAGTAAATAACCTGCTCCTCATGTTTTCCTCCTTATGTATGTTTTACTATTTAAAAAATAGCAATTTTATGATATCAATTCGATAATGAAAATCATTATCAATTATCTCCTAGAGAGATTATATGTTCATTGAGAATGAAAGTCAATAACATTTTTGAACTCAAAGAAAATCTTTGAATACCTCTTTGAACCAATTGTTGGAATGATCTGACCTTCTTAATAGTTTGTTACCTATGTTAAACAAATATGGCAGTAACAAATATTATTGATTCTACATCAATAACATAATAAGAGCTTTGCCATTGAAGGCAAAGCTCTTTTTAGGATGTTTTACTAATAATAAGGATATGGGTACCCGTAATATGGATCCGTGTATGGATATGGATATCCATATCCATATCCGTATCCATATGGTGCTGATAATAATGCCCCAGCTGCTAATCCACCCAAAAACGGAAATCCAAATCCGAAACCAAATGGACGGCCAAAGCCGAATCCTGGACGACCAAAGCCAAATCCTGGTCGGCCAAATCCAAATCCCGGACGACCAAACCCAAAACCTGGTCTTCCAAACCCGAAACCTGGTCTCCCGAATCCTCCAAAACCATGACCGAATCCTCCGAACCCACCATGAATCCTCTCATCCATGGTATTAGGCATTCCATACAATTCTGTATTCATTATTCTCCTCCTCATTTAATACTTAACACACTAAAGAATATGCAAAGTTGCTTGCATAATCTTGGGTAAACGCCCTCCACGAATGAAATTTCCAAGGCAAATGTCTAAAAATTTTAATCCCAATACAAAAAAGGCTGTCCCCTAATGGACACCCTTTTACCTTTCATATTCATTTTTCCAAGCTCTCGGTTGTAGCAAAATCATCATTGTCAGCAAGAGCTGTTCCTTCCCCAATGAAGCCACTATTATAGGAATTCATTATCTGCTCGTTAACTTCTTTCGTACCCTGCTCATCAAACTCAAATGAATATTTATTCTTCGGGTCCCGTTTTTCCATATCACCAATCTCCTTTCCAATGTAAGTTACTTCATTATTGTTCGAAAAATTGCAACAGTTATTCGTTGTAAATTATTGTATAATCAAGATAAGGAGATGATAATCATGGGACTTAAATATCATACTATTTTAGTTGCTGTTGATGGATCAAAAGAGGCAGACTGGGCTTTCAAAAAAGGGATTGAGATTGCCAAAAGAAACAGCGCAACATTAATATTAGTCCATGTCATTGATACAAGGTCATTTGCCTTAGTCGAGGCCTATGATACTGTCATTGGTGAAAGAGCAGAAAAGCTGGCAAAAGATATGCTTGACAACTATCAAAAACTAGCTGTGGAAGCTGGTCTGCCAAAAGTCCATTATGAAATTGATTTTGGCTCTCCAAAAGTAAGAATTCCAAGAGATTTGGCTAAAAAGCATAATGTGGATTTAATTATCTGCGGTGCTACAGGAATGAATATGGTGGAAAGAATTTTTATTGGCAGTGTATCTGAACACATCACTCGCTATGCTCCATGTGATGTTCTTGTCGTTCGGACAGAAAAAGATGTCGAATAATAATAGATAATGCTTAAGCACGGGGCCATTTGCCCCGTGCCTTTTATTTTTCACATTAACAATAATGAGTTTCAACTCCTAACCCAAACATGAAAAAGGATTGAAAATGAGCGGTTCACCAAATAATAACGGCGGAGTGAGCAGAGATAGGTTTCACCTCAGTTAGAGTAAAAACTACATATTTTTCAATTAGACTGGATGCCCTGATTCATTTTTATGACGCTCCGCCTCTTTTCCAAAAAATTAAAATTGTTTTATCGTGAATGGTCTACTGATGTGTAGTAAAATAATATCAATAACACAGCTTGGAGGCACCTATATGAAAGATCATTTTTCTTTTCACCACCGTCTTGGTATTCTTCTACCCGATTTACCAGTAGATTGGGATCAATTCAGTAAAGAAACCCAGGCAGAAATTCTCTTCCAGTGGGAACAAATTCGCGGCTCTATTCCAGATAGAATTTCAGAACTCGAAAACGAGATTAATCATAAACAAGCACAGCTTTCAGATGAAGGTGATTTCCCTCATTCCTGTCGACTAAACTCGGAAATAGCAGAGCTAGCCTCTATTATCAATGACCTTTGGCTTTGGTATCGGGCGAACCAGACACTTTCAGAAAGAATACATCAATAAAAATACTCCCTTAGATTCTAAGGGAGCTTTATTTTTAGGCTAATCACCATTTATATCCATATATTCCGAATGCATATAGGCACTAAAGTAAGACTTCGTATAAGAATTTGCTTCGCAGATGAAAAGTTGTGCTTTTCCTTGAACTACTAATCTGTCTTCGGCTTACAACTCGCCAGTCAGTTTGATTTCTTTATAAGTCTTTTTTAATTTCTCTCACTACATGGCCAATTTCAGGCAAGATTAATTTATTCATCGCAAGCTTTACAGCGCCGGAGGAACCAGGGGTAGAGAATACTGCTTTATTTTTGACGACACCGGCAATTGCCCTCGAGAGAATTGCTGCAGAACCGATATCCTCTTGATAGCTTAATAGCCTGAACAATTCTCCAAACCCGACGATTTCTTTTTCAAGTAGACCTTGTATGGTTTCAATCGTTACATCTCGCTTGGCAATTCCAGTGCCGCCATTTGTTAGAATGACATCAATATCGTCTCGGTCGCAGCCTTTTAAAATTTCAGTTTGAATATGTTCAGATACATCCTTTACAATGACATAATCAGCTATATTGTGCCCTGCTTGTTCAAGCAGTTCCATCATTAACTTGCCGCT
Organism: Neobacillus sp.; assembly: GCF_031988165.1. Lineage (NCBI taxonomy): Bacteria > Bacillati > Bacillota > Bacilli > Caryophanales > Bacillaceae > Neobacillus > Neobacillus sp. The sequence continues at coordinate 152,804 of NZ_DALZYO010000005.1, read as the reverse complement.
TTTGTCTGTATCCTGATCTCTCGTATCACTGACTGTAATTATCTTGCAATTGACCGTTTTAGGTGCTTCCAGTTTATGTTCTTGTGTGCTCATCATTAAAACTCCTCTTTTTCTTTAAGATAGCGAAGTTGGTAATATTTATGGGCAAAATCCGTAACTTTTCTCGTTAATTGATAATTTGCACCGGCACCAATGGCCATACTGACTAGCGGAAGTCCTTGAATAACTTTTTTCCGAAACAATGCAATGACCATCGCTTTTAAAAGTTGCTGGACAGGCTGCTCTAGCCAGGTGATATCCATAATTTCCTCATTGCCTTCGTAAAAATAATAATAATCGTTCGACTCCAGCTCATCCATTAAGGAAGCCCAGCCCTCTTTTTGAATTCGTGGCGGCAATGTCGCGGTATGGAATACTTTTAGAGATGTCATCATTTCATGTGGGGTATTAACCTCAAAACCGTAGGTCATCGCGATTAATTGAACAACTCTTAAATTAATGACTGCCATTGCCGGAATATCGGTACCTAAAAGAAGCATTTCCCCTGTACCCGCTAAACCACCTTGGGCAAAGGAATAAAGCCGATGTCTTGCGATTTGCTGCTGTGCTATGTATTGTAACTGGTCAATGTCCAGTTGCTTTAATTCTACTATTTTTTCTAAATCTTGCTTAAAAATTCTCCCAGATGCTAAAATTCTTTCTTTTGCGTCCATTTGCAGCTGCGAGCCTTGGATTAAACTATGTAAATGAAATAGCCAGCTGTCAATGACAGAAAAAAATTGCCTTTGAACCTTGTTAGGTAATAATGAGAAAGAAAGTTCCAAATATTTTTCATATGTCAATTGAAAGTCATTCGCCTCATAATTTAGCAAGTTCCTTTCCCAATCCCGTATCCCATGCAAGGCTTTTGTTTCACGGTTGGTCAATGGCATCTGGATCCTCCTCTAAACATCGCTTCTATTTCCAGTATATCACAGAGAATAGAACGATAAAAAGGCAAAAGCCACTGGATTTCTCTTTTTGGCTCTTGCCCTATCCGAATGAGGCCCGCATTCAAGCTCCGGCCATGTAACCTGGAGATATGCTATGATTCAGGATCATTAGTGAAAAAAACCGCATCTACTTATGATAAGGTTCACCGTACCATACTTAAATGAGCTTAATGTATTGATTGTTATCGTAAATATCTTAACTTGATAAGCTGGATATGTACTTTCATTTATTAAATGAAAGACCTCATTGTTTCTTTAAGTAATGAAACGGAATGATTAAATTGTTCTTTTTCCTTTTCATTCAGCTCAATTTCGATTACTTCTCGGATACCGGCACGATTAATTACAGCTGGTACTCCAATATAAACATCATTTTGTCCGTATTCTCCATTTAGATAGGAAGATACTGTCAGGATGCTATTTTCATTATTAAGGATTGCTTTTGTAATCCTAACAAGGGACATACCTATTCCATAGTATGTAGCCCCTTTTCGCTCAATGATATGATAGGCAGCATCACGGACGTTTACAAAAATTTCTTCTAAACATTCTTTTTTGAGATCTCCCTTCCGTTCCAAAACAGTATCAAGATGCTCAATTCCAATCATTGCATGACTCCAAACTGGGAGTTCTGTATCTCCATGTTCACCAATGATAGCCGCATGAACATTTCTTGTATCTATGTTGAAATATTTCCCTAGAGCAAACCTTAGACGTGCAGAGTCTAATACCGTTCCAGAACCGATTACACGTTCTTTTGGTAGTCCTGATTCTTTCCAAGTCACATAGGTTAAGATATCCACTGGATTTGTTGCCACTAAGAATATTCCATTAAATCCACTTTCCATAATACTTTTTATTATTTGCTTAAATATTTTCGTGTTTTTTTCAACTAATTGCAATCGGGTTTCACCTGGCTTTTGTGCCAATCCCGCAGAGATGACAACTATGTCAGCACTTCCACAGTCTTGATATGAACCGCTCCAAACGTTTACTGGTGAAGGAGCGAACGGCATGCCGTGACTAAGATCCATTGCCTCGCCTTCGGATTTTTTTTCATTTACATCAATTAAGACTATTTCCTCAACAACCCCCTGGTTGATCAATGAATATACATAACTGCAACCTACAGCACCTGTTCCAACTAGTACAACTCGATTTACTTTTTCTTTATCCATGATAAACGATCTCCCTTCGAATGAAAAAAATTAAAATAGTAACCAGCTGATTATTCCAATTACAACAAGTAAACTTAAGCTATATTTAATTGTCACTTTAAATAAATCACTCTCTTTTCCTGCTAATCCAACTGCTGCAGCAGCAACAGCGATAGATTGAGGTGAAATCATTTTAGCCATGGTGCCGCCCATTACATTGACCGCAACCATCGATTCAGGTGAAATGCCAATTTGAGAAGCGGTGACAGATTGAAGTGGAGCAAATAAGGAACCGCTGTTTACAACAGAGCCTGTTAAAAAAACTCCCAGCCAACCTAACACTGGGGAGAATAATGGAAAAACTGCGCCTGTGGAAGCAAATGCTAAACCAAGTGTCGATGACATACCAGAGTAAGTACAAATGTAAGCAAAGGCAAGTACACTACAAATGGTTAGAACTGGTGATAATAATTCTTTTGCCGTTTCTTTTGAAACATCCCACAGCAGCTTACTGCTGCAGCGAAAGAGAATGCTTGCGACAATGATCGTCAGGACAATTGCTGTTGTAGTAGATGAAAATAAATCTAATTTAAATACTGCCGCATATGGTGTATCTTGCGGTACTATTGGTGCATGCTTTATGACTACGTTGTTTAATCCCGGAATTGGCAGCAATAACACTAACTTTTCTAAAGGACCGCCGGGGATAAATAAATTTTTAAAAAATGATAAATTAAACAAAGTAACACATATAGTTAGAAATACAAATGGCAGCCAAGCATATGCAATTTTTCCTAAAGAATACTTAACCTGTTTATCTACTTGGTTCTCATTACTTATACGGAATATCTCTTTTGGTTTCCATATTTGTAAAAACACTGATAGTGCCAATAGGCTAACAATTGCAGCAAAGATGTCTGCAAGTTCAGCACCTAAGAAATATAGAACAATTGCCTGAGTAAATCCAAATGAAACTCCGCTGACTAACACTGCTGGGAACGTTTGTCTAATCCCTTTCATCCCATCAATGATAAATATTAGTAAGAATGCTACTAGAACACTTACTATTGGAAGGACAAATGCTGTATATCTTCCAACAGCAAGACTATCTAAACCTGTAAGTAATGCGGGAACAGTTACAGGAATGCCCATTGCTCCATATGCACCACCGGCAATGTTTGCAATCAAACAAAGGCTGGCTGCATATATCGGACTGAATCCAAGTCCAACTAAAATGGCTGCTGTTATCGCAACTGGTGCTCCAAATCCTGCAGCTCCTTCCAAAAATGCACCGAATGAGAATGCTACAATGAGAACTTGCAATCTTTGATCGGCTGTAATAAAGGATATACTATTTTCTATAATTGCAAATTTGCCTGTTTTTACTGTGATTTTATAAAGGAAAATGGCAGCAAATACAATCGATGCTACGGGCCATATACCGGATAAAACTCCAAAAATGGCAGACATCAAAACTAAAATAGCAGGCATTTTGTAGATTAAGACTGCAACAACACCTGCTACAATTATGCTGGAGAGTCCTGCAATATAGCCTTTTAATTTAAAAACTGTCAGCATTACAATAAAAAAGATTATTGGAATGGATGCGATAATAGCTGAAAACCAAATGTTACTCACGGGATTATATACTTGCTCCCATACATTCATTCTGTTCAACTCCTAGGTAATGATAAGTCCCATTTATTTTTAACCACTATTGCAAACCCTATCCTTCACATTCTGAAATATTTCACAATGAAATTGAAGATACTTCACCAGGTGTTTTAGTGACAAACAAGCAGTGGTAATACATAGCACACGTTCAATAGCGGTCACTGAATAGGTTTGCCAATTTAATTAGCAGTATCCAGGGAATAATGCTCATAATAACGGTTAAATTAATAAAAATTGGATTGAACCTGGGTGGAGTATAATGAGATATCTTTTAAGAAAAATATTTTCGAACAAACAGACAGAAAAAAGACCACACATGAAAATGAATGTTTTTTCTTCTTTAGATAAAAATATTGAATTCATTAAAAATCAGTTGTTTCATTCAAGTGATCTGAAATGGCGGAGCATTAGGTTTAATCACTTGGAGGGTCTCATTGTCTTTTTTGAATCCTTAACTGATCAACAAAGAATTCAAAATGAAATCATCCAGCCTATAGAAGAAAAAAGAGAAGGAAACGTGGATAAAGTCATTACTTCTGTGGAGATTACGAAAAAATCGGATCTGTGCGAGGTTCCCCATGCCTTAATCCAAGGAAAATGCGTATTGTTATTCGAAGGTACAGTAGAGGTTTATGTTGTCGATGTAGCTGCAGTTAATAAACGAAGTATCGTGGAGTCAGAGAACGAAGCGGTTATTCGCGGTGCTCATGATGGTTTTATAGAGCACCTCATGACGAATCTTTATCTTGTTCGAAAACGCCTTATGAATCCGAATCTGGTCGTTCGTTATTACCAGATTGGAAAAGCAACCAATACAAAAATAGCTCTTCTCTATATGCAGGACCTGGCGAATCCGGATCTGGTTAAAGAAGTGGATCATAGAATTAATTCCATTGCGATGGATACCATTTTCTCGCCCGGATTCATTGCCGAATTAATTGAAGATAACCCATATTCTCTATTTCCGCAAATCTTATTTACGGAAAGACCGGATCGGGTGGTAGCTCATCTCATGGAAGGCCGTGTAACTATTTTATCTGATGGAGACCCATCTGCACTGATTTTACCGGTGACTTTCTTTTCCTTTTATCAAAGCCCGGATGATTATCACCGAAAGTGGATGGTCGGATCGTTTATTCGATTGCTTCGGTTGATGAGTTTTATTATCGCATCTATAATACCTGCTTTATATATTGCGATTATTGGCTTCCACCCTGAAATTCTTCCGGAAAATTTGATTCTTTCAGTAAAAAGCAGTATAGACAGGGTTCCATTTCCACCTATTGTGGAGGCTTTAATTATGCAGATTACTTTAGAAATACTACGTGAAGCAGGAGTTCGTTTGCCGAGCCGAGTAGGTCAAACCATCGGCATTGTTGGCGGCTTGGTCATCGGTGAATCGGTCGTGCGAGCTGGATTGATTTCCTATCCCATGGTTATCGTCATCGCCTTAACGGCTATTTCTTCTTTTGTCGCACCATCTAATGAAATAAGTTTATCAACACGTCTTTTGGGCTTCCCGCTCATGATCCTTTCTGCGATGTTCGGTTTGATCGGGATTATGTTTGGCATGCTATTCATCTTAATTCACTTATGTAAATTAGAGTCCTTTGGTACAGCTTATTTTGCGCCAATCATGCCTCTTCGAATGAAAGATTTGAAGGATACATTTTTACGTTTTCCAATCTGGAGTTTGAATCAACGCCCCCATGATCCGCATCCAAAAAGGCTTAATCAAGAAAGAAATTCAAGGGAGTGGGAACAGGATGATCCCGGAAAAGAGTAGAATTAGCCAAGGGCAGTTCATGTTTGTTGTTGTACAGTCCCAAGTGGGGGTTGGAATTTTATCGCTTCCTAATAAAGTGCAAGCAAGCGCCAAGGGGGGAGGGTGGATTTCTGTTTTAATCGCCGGATTGGCTATACAAGTCATTATTTTGATTCTGTGGGCTCTTTGCAAACAATTTCCTTCCGATACGATATACAGTTTCTTACCGAAGATTACCGGGAAATTTCTTGGTAATCTGCTTTGCTTTGCTTATATTGGCTATTTTCTGCTTTCTGCAGGAACGGTTCTAGCAAAATTTGCCGATGTCGTAGAAAGGTGGGTACTGCAAGGAACGCCTAGATGGGCATTATTAATTCTCACTCTTCTCACCTGTATGTATTTGGCTATGGAAAACCTTCGAGTGATTGCCCGACTGTTTGTCATTTCTTCGTTAACAATTATTGTGATGGTGGTATTAACCTTGATGGGTTATGTCAATGTGAACTTCAGTTATATTTTTCCTATAACTGAAGCAGGATGGGGGAAAATCGTCAAAGGAGCGACTGAAGCATTGTTTCCTTTAGTTGGGTATGAAATTATATTGGTGATTTACCCATTTATTGAAGGGAAAAGCGGAGGAAAATTAAAGGCAGCTTCTTTAGGGAATATGGTGATTACACTTTTTTACGCATTTGAAGTGTTTACCTGTTTAATCATTTTCAGCCCGGCTGTCATGCCCGAGGTTTCGGAACCTCTCCTTTACATGCTGAAAGGTTTTTCTTTTCCGCTCATTCAACGGATCGATTTGATTTTTTTATCGGTATGGGTCTTTGTTGTTAGCACTGCCATGGTCGCTTGGATATACATGGCAACGGTTGGTTTGGGGCGCTTTTTTCACCGGGGCGAACATAAAAAGGCTGTCCCCTATGCCATGTTCTTACTCTTTATTCTGGCCATGATGGCTCAAGATCCATCAATCAGCGATTTCTTCGATCGAATGCTTAAGATTGGTCATTATACTTTTGTGGTTGGGCTTCCTTTGATCCTGCTTTGTTTTACGTACTTGATTAGAAAAAGGAGGACGTAAACAAGATGAAAAGGATTTTCTGCTTATGCACTGTTATTTTCATCCTTCTATTCATGACTGGATGTTGGGACCAAGATCTTTTAAAGAATGCTCGATTGATTTATGGAGAAGGGTTTGATCTCGCGCCGAATGGAAAGCTTCAATCCACCTTTGTCATACGGGACGTGCCTGCTAGCGAACAACAGAGTCCTAAAAACGATATTATTTTCACAGTGGGCAATACGACAAGGGAAGCCCGGGATCATGCAGACGATCAGATATCACGGCATCTTCGTGCTTATAAAAATCGGATTATACTCATTGGAGAAGAAATGGCAAAACAAGATATTTATCCGATCCTCGATATTTTTTACCGCGATCCCAAAAGTGCCTTAAACGCCAGGATGGGAGTGACGAAAGGGAAGGCGGCAGATATATTTTCTCTTAAAAAAGTTGGGAATGTCTTGATTGCAGAAGAAATTGATGAATTAATCAAGAGCAAAGAAGAGACTACAACAGTTCCTAAGGTGACCGCTGAAAAGATTTACCCTATTATGATGGATCCTGGAGAAGATTTTGTTCTTCCATACCTTGTGGAAAAAAGAGGACGTGTGGATGTTTCCAGTATTGCCATGTTTCATAACCATCAATTTACAGGCATACTGAGCCCGGATGAATCGATAATGTATTTATTGTTGAAAGACCAAAAAGGGAAAGTGACGAGATTCACCAGAAAAATAAATATCCGGAATGGTCATCAAAACAATTATGACTTTATGACCTTTAATGTAGACAAATCAGAGCAAAAAATGAAAGTATTGATTCAATCGGGCAATCAAATTACGGTTAAGCTGGATTTAAAATGGAAAGTGAATATTATTGAATATCCGAAAGATCGCTTATATGATAAAAAAATGGTTACACAATTAAACCAGTATCTTTCTAAAGAGATGACTGACTTGGCAAAAGATACACTTAAAAATATGCAAAAAGCACGCTGCGATGGATTAGGTATCGGCAGACAACTCATGGCGTTCCATCCCCGCATTTGGAAGACACAGAAGGAAGGCTGGGATAGTAATTATCAAAAAGTGCATTTTGCTCCTGTGATTCAAGTAGAAATTACGAAGAAGGGGATAATAAACTAACCTATTGAAAGATCACTTTTGAACCTCCCACGTCCAAAGTCACGAGTGTGCGGGCACCAATCATCAATATATTTTTTTCTCTATTTAAAAGCTATAAAACGAGAGGCCGGGTCATTATATGACTCCGGCCACCAAATTTAGGATGCGGCCTTCTCTTTAAGGAGATAATAATCCGCCTGAATGGAACATTATATTCTCTGTTCTACGTTTTCACTATAAATTAAAAATTATCTAATGTAATCAAAAAAGGATGGATAATTATTGTTTTATCAATTTTTATAATCTTCTGTTTTGTCTCTTCTATATTACCTGCTCTGTCAATCGAGCGATATTCAAGCGTATAAACTCCCTCTTGATTAATGTCAATTGGCTTATTATAAGGAAGCCAATCTCCGCTTTTGCTTATTCTGTATTCTGTCCTGTCAACGCCCGACAAGTTATCATTTGAAGTTAAAGTAACAGAAACATTCGAATTATACCAATCATTCGACCCGTTTCCAATTACCTTACGGAAGTAACAGGTGCTGTATAATCTACTACAACTGGGTTGTTATTGGATTGTATTATGGTACCGTATAGATTAACTTTTGCAGTAATAACTGCATTTCCTTCTTTATTTGGTGTTATTACTCCGTTATTAACTACCAAAACCCTTGATATGTCTGGCTTGGAAGGTCTCTGAAAACATATAAAACAATTATTTGTAAAACAATCACAACAATGTGTTGATAATTGCTTGTTCTTAACAAATACACTTATGATAAGCTTAGGCTATCAGTATCAGTATTTTCCAATTAACTTATAAATTGAGGAGTGATTTTTTGAAAAAATATATATTGATGGTTTTCTGCTTTATTATTCTAGCAGGTTGTTCATCAGCGAGCGGAAATCACAATAGGGAACTAGAAAAATCTTTTAGTTCGGCTCTTAACGAAAAAAGGATGGAAGGCGTCGACTTAAACTCTTTAACAGACTTTGATTGGGAGAAAGCATACGTATTTAGCCCTTACACCCCACAAAAAGCGATAAACGAGAAACTAGGTTTCAATTATAAGGATCCAAGTTCTATAGATTTTAGAGATGATATATATTTAGTTGTATTTCTTCATAATAACAAAGTCGTTCAATATATTGAATTAACTACTCAGTTTAGAAACGTGATTATCGATACTAACGATGGCTATTTCACACCTTCAAATGCAACCATAAAGGCTAGTGATTAGTGATTTTATTTTATGAAGAGAGTTCCAGAGTGAATTGTCTAATTCTCAAAAAAAACTTCAACATGTTTTTTTACATTACGGGAACCGTCAGGAAAATGCGGATTTATAACGCTAAGCCTATTTTCCTGACGGTTGCCCCCATTAGAAAAAATTAAAATGGACCAGGCAATTGCTACCTAAGTCCATTCAAGATTATAATTTTGTTTTCAACATCATGGGTGGTGCTTAGTTGAATAACAAGTCTATTAAAGAACCGCACATATTATACATATCTAATATGTGCGGTTCTTTTTGTTATCAAATGTTTACCTTATCTAACCTAAAGGCGATCAGCTTTTGCTTTTTGTGTATTAATGAGTACTAGCCAAACGAACAACGTCGCGGGCAATCATGACTTCTTCATTAGTTGGTATAATAATTACTTTTACTGGTGAGTGCGGATAGTTGATAAATGCTTCCTCACCTCGTACCTGATTAAGAGCCGGATCCCAATAAACACCCATAAATTCAAGACCATTTAATACACTTGCTCGAATCGAGTCACTATTTTCTCCGATACCGGCAGTAAAAATAATCGCATCTACACCATTCATGCGGGCCGCATAAGATCCGATATATTTATGAATACGATTAGAGAATACATCCAACGCAAGCTTGGCCCGTTCGTTTCCTTGTTTTGCCGAGATTTCAATATCTCTTAGGTCGCTTGAGAAACCAGAAACGGCTAACATTCCACTCTTTTTATTTAAAACATCTAATACTTCATCAGCAGTTTGATTTGTTTTTTCCATAATATATGGAATTAGCGCAGGGTCAATATTTCCAGAACGTGTCCCCATTGTTACACCTGCAAGCGGTGTAAAACCCATAGAAGTATCAATAGATTTACCGCCTTGTATGGCAGCGATACTTGCTCCATTTCCTAAATGACAAGAAATTAACCGAAGTTGTTCTAGTGGACGCCCTAAAAGTTCAGCAGCACGCTGTGATACATATTTATGACTGGTTCCATGGAAACCATATTTACGAATACCATATTTTTTATAGTATTCAAATGGAAGACTATATAGGTATGAACTTTCAGGCATGGTTTGGTGGAAGGCAGTATCAAATACGGCTACTGCTGGAACATTAGGAAGAACATGTCTGAATGCTTTAATTCCTGTTGCATTTGCTGCATTATGAAGCGGTGCTAACTCCGCTAACTCCTCAATTTTTGCTAAAACTTCATCTGTAACGATAGCTGAATCCTCAAATGACTCTCCACCATGCACAATCCGGTGGCCAGTTCCATTAATCTCATCAAGCGATTTAATAATCCCTAATCCAGTAAGCTTTTCCAAAAGCATTTTCACAGCAATATCGTGATCAGGAATATCAAGAGTTTCCTGAATCTTTTCTCCATTTACTGTAATTGTAAAGATGGAATCCTTCATACCAATTCTTTCGATTATCCCTTTTGTTATGACTTCTTCGCTTGGCATTTCAAACAATTGAAACTTCAAGGAAGAACTTCCCGCATTAATTGCAATAATTTTTGACATTTTTGCTAACGCTCCTTTTATATAACAATATCGAATCAATTCGGAATCTGTTTAGTACAACTCTATTTTGTGCAATCCGAGCTTGTTTATTTCCCTCAATTTCTCATTAAATCATTGTATATACGACATTTCAAGGTATATTTACAGCGGGAGCGCTTTCAGAGGAAATGTAATTATATTTAAAATATTTGATATTTAAGATAAAACTAAATAAAAGGTAAAACTGGAGTATTTCACCAGCTTTACCCTTTATTTTCCTGAAACCACTTGTCCATTTTTAATAAAATTTTATCCATCTCAACTACATTTGATAAATTAGGCAAATTTACGAGCAATGCTTGCTTTGGCGGCAGTATCGCATCTCCTTTTTTCTGCAAAACAAAAATACTCTTCGCTGAGGCTTTATTTTTAAACATACTTTCCGGTAATTGCAGTAGCCCCTGAACTATCACATGTTCCTTGATAAATTCATGCAGCAGTAAGGCTTGCTCACTTTCAAATAAACTGCTTGGGACAAGGAAGAATAGGTATCCTCCTGGCAAGATATGGCGGACACTTTGTTCAATAAATAAATGATGGGCAAAGGAATGTCCGACATTGGCTTTTAATTGATAATCCGCTGCTCTAACGTCATTGGGATAAAAGCCAACCGGTAAATCAGCAATAACTGCATCGACTGGGTCGATAAATAGTGGCTCGAGACTGTCCTGGTTAAATAGCTGGACAGGATGCTCTTGTAAATTTGCATTTATATAAGCAAGTTTAATCAGAATGTCGTCAATTTCAACTCCGATTGATGATACCTTTTTATGTAAATGATTTAACACCGTTGTTAATAGGTTCCCCGTTCCCACTGCTGGATCAAGCAAGCGGAAGGATGGCTGTTTCATAAATTTTTCTACTAAATAACCAACAAGCATCCCGACAGAATCCGGAGTCATTTGATGATTAGGCTGAACATTTTCCTTCATTCCTTTTAAAATGACCAGCTGAAGTGCCTTACGAATTTCCTCATTCGAATACTTTTCCAACTGAATTTCTTGGTATTGTTTTTTCAGTCTTTTTACCGTTAACTCACTTAACTCTGCTTGAAGGATTGATCCTTGAAATAAATTCTCTCCTGTTTCTGCAAGGGCTTCAAGATAGCTACAGGATATTTCCTCTTGTAAAATAAGCGCCGTTTCATTAAATAGCGTAAATAATTGTTCAACTGGAGAAATTTTCATGATTCTCCTCCCATCATTTAATTCTTTAATCATTTTAAACGATAATATATTTTTTACAACCTTAAAGTAAAGCAAAAGCTGGAAAATAAGGATATTAAAAGACCCCGCCCTTTGGACGAGGCCTGGTTAGCTATAAGATTACTTCGCAGCTCTAGCCGCTTCTAATGCAGCTTCATAGTTCGGGTGGTTTGTTGCTTCACTAACATACTCCACATATGTGACCATATCGTTCGAATCAACCACAAATACGGCACGAGCTAAAAGCCTTAATTCTTGGATAGCAACCCCATATGCTTCTCCAAATGAAAGGTTACGATGATCAGATAATGTTTGCACGTTTTCAATGCCGCTTGCTGCACACCATCGTTTTTGTGCAAATGGAAGATCACAGCTTACAGTTAAGATTTTCACGCTTCCAAGAGAATTCGCTTCCTCATTAAAGCGGCGAGTTTCCGTATCACAGACTCCCGTATCTAATGATGGGACAGAAGTGATTAAACGTACTTGTCCCTTTGTATCGTTCAATGTTACTTCTGATAAGTCATTGGCAAGGACAGTGAAATTTGGAGCCTTGTCTCCTACCTTTACTTCGTTACCAAGTAGTGTAATCGCATTTCCTTTAAATGTAACATTTGCCATTCTAACATCCTCCTTTGTCGTATTGAACTACAGCATTCCTAAGTCCAGAACCCGCTGCACTTCAAATATGTACAGTGTAAATATATCTTTTCATATCGCTTTATGCAATTATTTGAACTCCAAAATTGCTACATGAAAAAAGTTAATCCTCCAATTGGCGGAAGATTAACAGTTTAATTATATATCAAAATCAACTTTCGACTGCTGGTGTTTGCCCTCGGCTTTTTTCGAGAACATTTGCTGTATTTTATCAACTGCTTGTGGGGCAAGCTCTAGAATTTTCTCATACAAATGAGTACTTTCATCTAAATGAAGCATTTTGACACCTTGAGAGTTAACAATTAAAAAAGCGATTGGAGTGATAGATACACCGCCTCCACTCCCTCCGCCAAATGGAAGCTTTGGTTGACTTTGACTCTGTCCTTGCCCTTGTCCTCCCTGACTTTGACTCTGTCCTTGTCCTTGTCCTTGCCCTCCCTGACTTTGACTCTGTCCTTGGGAGCTATCAAGTTTAAACTCACTTCCCCCGGCGGCAAAACCAAATCCAACCTTAGATACTGTCAAAATGACACTTCCATCTGGAGTTTCAACCGGGTCTCCAATGATGGTATTTACATCAATCATCTCTTTCAAGCTTTCCATAGCGGTGGTCATCAAACCTTGAATTGGGTGATCAGACATAGCAGTTTCCTCCTCATTCAAATGGATTTCGTTTTTTCATTAGAAAAATTTGTTTCCTTTTTGAAAAGCGGACTTCCACTCTTCCAGAATTTAATCAGTTTTAATCCTGCTAAAATAGCATGCCCGATTCGAAACTGAAAAATACATTTTAACTGAGTCTGTATAACTGCCGCTTGAAAGTGAGGGGTAATCGAAATTTCTGGCATTACTTTAAGATTTAAATAATGGCTAAGTAGTCCGACAATGCTACCTTTAATCGCCCAGAATGCCCCTGTTGCCATACCTGTATAGGCTGCATCACCAACTCCGATGAGTGATTGCCATTCTAATTTTTTTATCGTTACCTTTTGAAAAAATTTCCTGATAATTACATGCAAATTAAACACGCGTGTCAGTAATTCCTTTGCATTATTTAAATTGGTTATTACATTATTTTTAGTGATTTGGTTAACTTTTTGTTTGGAATCTCCAGAGGCAGCATCCCCCATATTTGTATGACTTTTCACAACGATGCTCGGGGAATCATCATCAATTTTGATCAACGGAACATTTATTGTGTATTTGATTAAGCCAGCCCATACTCGAAACTCAACCTTTAAGTCATCGTTATCGTTATAATGATCATAATTTACAAGAATCGTTAGTTTAGTAAGAATAATGATAATGAAAAACAACAAGAGGATAGACAAGGAAAGTAGCAGCCAAAACAATTATGTTCACAACCTTTCAGCCTTCTAGTATTCCTTTTTAAAGAAAAAAATAAACCTACCAACTTTTATCGTTGATAGGTTATTGATTATCGTTCTATATGGATGACGGTTGTATCGCTGAAGATGTCATGCAATCCCTGCTTTTTTGGTAAAAAGGCGACGATGATATAGCCGACAATGACCGTTGCCGAAATAAACCGGCCGATCCATTCACGAAATAAACAAGTTCCCCATGTTAGTTTGTCATGATTCAAATCAACTACTTTTAAACCAAATACCATTTTTCCAAGAGTTTGATTAAAGTATTTGGTCATCAGAACAAAATATAAATAAAAAATGAGCGCTGACGCGATGGAAATAGGGGCAAACATGTTAAACTCTGTTAATGAAATATCGAGTATTCGAAATAACGGCTTTATTAATATCCGTTCAATACTGCCAATAACAATTAAATCAAGAAGATAAGCCCAAAAACGCATCCAAAAACCAGCATACCGAACAGGCCAAACCGGCAGAATAGGTTCCTGCTTTTGATGTTCACTGTCAGAATCAACATCAGCAGTTTTCTTCTCATCTCGATTAAGCATCAGATTGGGGGATGATTCCTTTGTCTCATTCAATCCGTTTTGATAATCATTCGATTCCATTTGCAATTCCCCCCTTATTCCGCATATAAATACATCAGACGCGGCGAATTGGGCTTGGAAAGGATTTTCATAAGTCCAGCTATTTCAGCATTTTCACCTAGCCATTTATTTGTCTGCAATTTAAATAATGAGCCAAAACCAAAATCCTCCGAATAACGAACCACCTTTGCACCCTTTAGCTTCTCGTCTTGTTTCATTTTTACAATGACATCATCTAGGTAACCAAAATCATCAATAAGTTTAATTTCCTTCGCTTGCCGGCCATCATAAACTCGGCCATCAGCTATTTTTTTCACTTGGTCCATACTCAAGTGTCGGCCTTCTGAAATCACTTTCACAAATCCTTCATACGAGTTATCGATCATCTTTTGTAGTATTTGTCGTTCTTCATCCGTCATTTTCCTCGTTGGGCTCATGATGTCTTTATACGGTCCACTTTTAATCGTCACAAAGTCAACACCATATTTATCTGCCAATCCTTTGTAATTATATCCTTCCATAATGACTCCAAGAGACCCTGTTAATGTTTCAGGGCTGGCAAAGATTTTTTTCGCTGCAGTTGAAATATAATATCCTCCTGAAGCAGCCATAGAGCCCATGGAGATGTAGACTGGCTTTTTACTATCTTTTTGGATTTCCTTTAACTTTTCATGAATTTCTGCACTTTCAACCACTCCGCCTCCTGGAGAATTGACTCTGATGATTACACCCTTAACAGTATCATCGTCTTTAATATTGTTAAGTTTTTTCATGAAATCCTGATGATTATAACCAGAGTTTTTCAAAATGGAGCCTGAATCACCAGTGTCCTGGATGACACCATCAACATCGAGAATCACTATTTTCTTTAATTCGCTCCCATTTTTGACCACTTCTTCTGTAAAAGGATGCTCTGATGTATTCATGAGGTTGGTGAAATCCGTTTCAATTCCTTTAAAGGCTACAGCCGATAAAACATTAATTAAAATCGAAACAAAAAATAATGCTCCTGCAATACCAAGAGCAGCCCAACGTTTTCCATTCATATGTAGTCCCCCTTTTTTTAAGTCTAAATTGAACATTCTTAATTTCATATTGTCTCTAAAAAATGCTAAACTAATTTCAAACTATCACTATTTTATCAAAGTTTTTTTGATATGGATAAAATAATGACATTTTATTTATCATTTTACAGGGGGTACATAATATGGAAGTGAGACGAAATATTTATTTTTATCATAAGCGTGATGCGGACATGCTGGCAAAGGCTGCTCCTCTTTTTGAATTGGCAGAACGCTACGGTTTTACCCTTGTTTCTGACTTCCGGAAAGCTAATATCATTGCCAGTATTGGAGATGATGGCACATTTCTCCAGGCTGTTAGAATGACTGGATTTCGAGATGATTGCCTTTACATGGGGATTTCAACGAAAAATAGCTTAAGCATGTATTGTGATTTTCGACTCAGTGATACTTCAAAAATGATTGAAGCCATTACATCGAATGAACACATAAAGGTCAGACGGTATCCGACGATTGAAGTTTCTGTTGATGGTCAGGGCACCTTTCCATGTCTAAATGAATTCAGTATTCGGTCTTCCATTATTAAAACCCTTGTGATTGATGTGTTTATTGACCAGCTCCATATTGAAACATTCCGCGGCGACGGTCTTATCATTGCTACGCCGACTGGAAGTACTGCTTATAATAAATCGGTAAATGGCTCGGTTGTAGACCCACTGCTCTCCTGCATGCAGGTAAGCGAAGTGGCATCCGTCAACACGAACCGTTACCGGACACTCGGAACATCCTTTATTGTCGGCAGTGAACGGACACTTACACTTAAGGTCATATCGGAAAACAATGATCACCCAACGATGGGTATGGATAACGAAGCATTAAGTATCCGTAGTGTGGATAAAATTCAAATAAAAATAAGAGATAAAAAAATTAAAACCTTAAAATTAAAAGACAACTCCTTCTGGGATAAAGTAAAGAGAACATTTTTATAAGAAAAGCAGAAGCGCCCTAGTCGCTAGGGCGCTGGAGCTGGACAATTCTCAAAGTCGAAAATTTTATGCTTTTATCTTTTAACAAAAAACCCTATCCCACCGGATAAGGTTTTTTATTATAAGGTTGCGCGTTTTTCTTTTCGCCATTTTATACCCTTGTCAGACAAAAGCCGAGTTTTTGAAAGAGAATATATCGTTAGTGCCGACCAAATGAATATAAATGATAACAACTGCACGTTTGAAAAATGTTCATGATAAACAAATATGCCTAAAATCAAGGTTAAGGTTGGGGCGATATATTGCAGGAAGCCAAGTAAGGAGAGCGAAATTTTTTGTGCTCCTTTTGCAAAATACAGCAGCGGCACAGCGGTCGCGACGCCTGCGCCAATTAATAGCCAATCAGTTCCTACACTAGCAGATAAAAAAGAGCTAGAGCTGTTAAAGAATAGGAACAGCATATAGATCGCTGCGATGGGCATCACTACAAGTGTTTCTAATGTTAAGCCAACAGCGGAATCTACATTTATCATCTTTTTAACCAACCCATATAAACCAAAGGAAAGTGCCAAAACAATGGAGATCCAAGGAAACTTACCATGAGAAAAAGTAATTATCAATACTCCGATAGCGGCTAAAACGAAGGAAACGTATTGGTAAAAGGATAATTTCTCCTTTAGGACAATCATTCCTAATAAGATACTGACAAGTGGATTAATATAATAGCCAAGACTCGTATCAATTATATGTCCGTTATTTACCGCCCAAATATAGGTAAACCAATTCATGCTAATAAGGATTGCCGCAAGTGTCAGGGCATACATTTGTTTTTTATTTTGAGCAAAGCCTTTAATCGTTCGTAAAAATAAATCCCATTTTTTAGTAAAAATAAGAATAATCACCATAAAAATAAACGACCAAAAAATTCGGTTCGCGAGAATTTCCTTTGCCTCAACATTGTTTAATAGCTTCCAATAGATTGGCAATAATCCCCATAGGAAATAGGAAAAGCCTGCATGGATAGCCCCTAGTTGTGTTTCACTTTTTTTCATCTTTCCTCGAGCCCCTATTCTTTCTAGTTTCGAAATAATCCTTATTATAACGTGAAACTGCGTGAATTGGGGATTTTTTTACTTCCAGCCTACTCCTTTGTATAGACAATATCTCCGCCAATAACCGTCATCACAGCATTAACAGTGGAAATTCTTGATGGATGTAGATTAAAAATATCCTCATCTAGTACGGTAAAATCAGCTAAAAAACCTTCCTTAATCATGCCGCGATCCACTTCATGACAAGCAGCATACGCACTACCCTTGGTAAATAAATTGATCGCCTCATAAACACTTAAAGCCTGTTCTTCACCATAGACAATCCTTTTTGAATCTTTTCTATTTGTCCTTGTTACGGCAGCATGGATGCCAAACATTGGGTTAGGTAATTCAATCGGGGCATCAGAGCCACCGGCACAGATAAGCCCTTCGTTTATTAATGTTTTCCATGCATAGCAATATTCCATTCTGTCACTGCCGACGCGGTCGATAACCCAAGGAAAATCCGATGCTAAAAATACTGGCTGAATATCGAGAATAACCGGAAGCCTTTTTGCACGCTCAATTAGGTCTTGTCGTAAAATCTGAGCATGAATCAACCGGTCACGCCCAGGACCTACCAGCGGGTGTTCCTCTATCGCATTTAATACATACTCAAAGGCTAAGTCACCGATTGCATGGACGGCAACAGGGAGGTTGTGTTTCCGTGCTTTGGCGACTAGTTCATTTAATTCCTTCTGACTAAAAATAGCTACTCCATTTGCCTCCGGAGCATCATGGTACGGACGGCTTAGAAGCGCAGTCCTGCCTCCTAGGGCACCATCAGCAAAAATTTTCATCGCACCAAACTCAATCCATTCGGAACCAGATAAAAAGCTCGCTCCAGCATGTGCCATGTCCTCCACAACCTCATGGTGAACAAGCAGATGGGCACGTAGCTTTAGCCCTTCCTCCTCAATTACTTTTTTAAACGTCCTAAAGGTACGATCGAAGCCAGCATAATAGTTTAAATCCTCAGTGTGGACACCTGTGATGCCCAGCTGATATAAATCTTTTATGGCTGCTCTCATTGCTTCTTGTAAATAATCTTCAGAAACAACGGGAATAGCAGCGAGAATAAAATCCTGAGCCTTGTCTTTTATCAGGCCTGTTAAACGCCCCTCCACATCCTTTTCCATGACACCTCCAGGAGGACTAACTGTTTCTTCAGTTACTCCAGCCAATTCTAGCGCCTTTGTGTTTACGATCATGGCATGGCGGCAAATCCGTTTTAACATCACGGGATTATCAGGAGAAATTTCGTCTAATTCTTTCCGGTGAATCATTTCAGTCCGTGGCCAGCGGTTTTCATTCCAACCCTCACCAATAATCCATTCTTCCTTGTTAAGCTGTTTAGCATACTCTTGAACAACAGCAAGGACCTCGTCTTTTGAATTCAGCTCTGAAAGGTCAAGCTGGACTAACGTTTCACCATGGCCAATTAAATGAAGATGGCTGTCTACAAAACCGGGAAACATCGTTCCGCCCATCAGATCCACCCGTTCACATATTCTTTCGTTAAAAATTTCTTCTATCTCTGCTATTTCTCCTGTTTTCATTATTCGATTCCCTTCAGTATAAATAGCCTCAACCATTGCCCCTTCCTTTTCAAGTGTATAAATGGTGCCGCCAAACCACAATTTTCCCATTTTTCATTCCTCCGGCATCTTAAAGTGAAGAAGCAGACGGTAATTCACCGCCTGCCTTAATCATAACCCACAAAATTAAACTTGTTTGGCTGATTCCATTTCCTTTTGACGAAGTTCTATCCGGCGAATTTTCCCTGAGGTAGTTTTTGGAAGTTCACTCAAATACTCTATTTTTCTCGGATACTTATATGGTGCCGTCAGTGTCTTGACATGCTCCTGCAGGTTTTTCGTTAATTCAGAGTCATTAGAATCTACAGCCTCTTTTAAGACGACAAACGCTTTTACAATAAAGCCACGAATTTCATCGGGGCTTGCTACTACCGCACATTCCTTAACAAATGGATGCTTCACAAGGGCATCCTCTACTTCAAAAGGTCCAATAGTATAGCCTGAACTGATAATAATATCATCCCCACGGCCCTCGAACCAGAAATACCCTTCCTCGTCCATTTTGGCTTTATCGCCGGTTATATAATAATCACCGCGGAACTGCATCGCTGTTCTTTCTGGATCTTTATAGTAATTTTTGAATAAGGCAGGTGTTTCCACATGTACAGCAATATCGCCCACTTCACCGACTGCGCAAACCTCTCCTTCTTCGTTAATGATTTCGACTCTATTTCCTGGTGTCGGTTTGCCCATTGAACCAGATTTCAATTCCATCCCTTTTGTTACACCCACAAGTAATGTATTCTCTGTTTGACCATAGCCATCACGGACATCAATGGAAAAATATTTCCTAAAGGTATCAATAACCTCCCGATTTAACGGTTCTCCAGCTGATACTGCACTATGGAGCTTGGGTAAATGATAATCACTCAAGTTGTCGACCTTTGCCATTAGCCGGTATTCGGTAGGTGTACAGCAGAGGACGTTAACATCATATTTTTGAAGCAGACTTAAATACTTTTTGGGTTCAAATTTTCCGTTGTACACAAGTCCAGTTCCCCCTGAACCAAGAACGGATAAGAATGGGCTCCAAATCCATTTTTGCCAGCCTGGACTTGCCGTTGCCCAAACCGTATCACCTGCCTCAATACACAGCCATTTTGCGGCAGCTGTTTTTAAATGGGCAAAGGCCCATCCATGTGTGTGGACAACACCTTTTGGGTTTCCTGTCGTTCCAGATGTATACGATAAAAACGCCATATCATCTCTAAGGGTATCAGCAATCGCAAATTCTTCTGCTGCTTTTTGCATTTCAGCATCAAGATGGATCCAGCCTTCCTCTTCGCCCCCAATCGAAAACTTTGCCAGTAGTTGGTTTTCTGTAAAATTTTTAAATTGGTCAACATAAGGATAAAAACTTACGACGGCTTTCACATCACCGTGTGTAATACGGTATTGCAAATCCTTTTCCCTCAACATTTCTGAACTCGGAATCACAATCATTCCTGCTTTTAAGGCTGCCAAATACACAACATATGCCTCAATCAATCGCGGCACAATAACAAGAACGACGTCACCTTTTTTCAAACCATGTTGCAAAAAAACATTCCCAGCTTGGTTAACTTGTCTCAATAAATTCTCATATGTAACTTGGTTTGTTTCTCCAGATTCACTTTCCCATTTTAATGCAACATTTTTCGGATTCTTTGCAAAGCGCTCTACTTCAGAAACAAGATTATACTTTTCTGGTGCAATTAAATCTTCCCGATTCATACTATTCCCCCCTCGTAAATTTTTCGTACATCCCACAAACTACATTATACAAAATTATTGTAAAATTTGAAATTATTATTCATCTAGATATTATTTCTGTACAACAAAAAGAGAGCAGGAATTGTTTCCCGCTCTCTGTAGCCATTTTTATTCATTTTTTATTAACGAGAAAATCCGCCGCCTAATTGAGATTCAGCCATTTGAACTAAACGCTTTGTGATTTCACCACCAACAGAACCGTTAGCACGTGAAGTAGTGTCAGCCCCAAGATTTACACCAAATTCAGTCGCAATTTCGTATTTCATTTGGGAAAGAGCTTGCTCTACACCAGGAACTAGTAATTGATTTGAAGTGTTGTTTGCCATGTGATATCACCTCCTTGTGAGTATAGAATGTGTAGAACACACAAGGTTCATTCTATTTCACAACTGGTAATTGTTCACAAAAAATTCAAAATTTGCTTTTTTAGAATAACACGTTAAAATCTGAGTCTTTTTCGTTGTCAGGTTTAATGACAATCGTTTCAGTCTCTTGAACAGCTTCATGAAGCATCGGTTCAAAATCAAAAAAGCTTTCATAGTGCTGAACCTTTTCTCGCTTCGGTTTCGTTTTTGGCGAGGAAGGCACAAAGATGGTACAGCAATCCTCAAAAGGTCTGTTTGATATTTCAAGTGTATCAATTTCTTGGGCAATTTTAATTATATCCGTTTTATCCATCGTAATCAAAGGGCGTAACACAGGCGTATTCGTCACTTCATTAATCGCAAACATACTTTCAATCGTTTGGCTTGCCACCTGCCCGAGGCTTTCTCCGGTAACAATAGCAAGACCTTCATGGTTTTTCCTAATTTCATCGGTAATTCGCAGCATCATTCTTCTCGTTGTTGTCATCGAATAATTTTCAGGTATTTGTTCGCGAATCGCTTGCTGAATATCCGTAAACGGTACAATGTGTAACGTTATAGCCCCGTAAATCTCAGCCAGCTTTTTTGATAAATCAATGACTTTTTCCTTTGATCTTTCACTAGTAAACGGTGGGCTGAAAAAATGAACGGCTTCAATTTCTAAGCCTCGCTTCATTGCTAAATATCCTGCCACCGGACTATCAATGCCGCCAGAAAGCATGAGCATTGCTTTGCCGCTTGATCCTATAGGAAGACCGCCAGCACCCTGAATCGTTTCACATGATAAATAAATAGCTTCTTTTCTGACTTCAATTCGCAAATTGATATCGGGATTTCTCACATCCACTTTGAGTCCAGGAATATTCTTTAGCAAATGTCCGCCAATCGTTTGATTGATCCCATCTGTGTTCAGCTCAAATGTTTTATCAGACCTTTTTGGTGTAATTTTAAAGGTTTGACCTTCCCTATATAGAGAGTGAACCAATTCAAGAGAGGTCTGCTTTAACACTTCTACATCTCTGTCTACCTTTATTGCCGGACTGAAGGATTGAATCCCAAATATATTCTTTAATTTTCCGATGATTTCTATTCCATTTTCACCATTTAATAATACATACATCCGGTCTCGGCTTGCTTCCACTTTTATTTTTGGAAAGGGGGCAAGAGCACTTCTTACACTTTTCCTTAACTTTTCAACAAATTTGTTCCGATTTCTACCTTTTGTTGATATTTCACCATAGCGTATTAGTATTCGATCATAATTCATTTATTCCAAAACCTTTCGTAGTTGGTTTGCTGCTTTTTCAATTGCTCTGATAGCTGTCATCGCCTCTTCTTCGGTATTATTAAACGAAAGGCTTATTCTGACGGCACTTTCGGCTAGGTCTTCAGGAACGCCCATTTCAATGAGCGTTTTACTTGGTGATTTCCTTTTTGAAGAACAAGCACTAGTTGTCGAGACAAAAATTCCTTGCTGCTCAAGGGCATGGATAAACACTTCAGATTTCAGCTCGCAGAGTGAAAAATTTAGAATATGTGGTGCTGCATTTTCTATAGGAGTATTTACTATAATTCCTTCGATCCGATTTAGCCCTGTTCTTAACATGCTCTGAATTTTCTTCATTCTCTCGATACCAGCTGCCCTTTTCTCCATCGTCATTCTAAGCGCTTTTGCCATCGCAACTGCACCCGCCACATTTTCAGTACCGCTGCGAATCTTCCGCTCTTGACTACCTCCGGAAAATAACGGAGCAAGTCTTGCCCCTTCCCGAATAAAGAGTGCGCCCGTACCCTTTAAACCGTGAAATTTGTGCCCTGAAATGGAACAAAAATCTATTCGATTTTCGTGTATGGAAAGGGGGATTTTTCCTACACTTTGAACTGCATCGACATGAAATAAAATGGTTGGATGTTTTTTTAACATTTGACCGATTTCTTCAATCGGCTGAACCGTACCCACTTCATTGTTCACATGCATGATTGAAATGAAGATGGTATCTTTTCGAATCGCTTTTTCGATATCAGCAACACAGACTTTTCCCTGCTTATCAACTGGCAAATAGGTTACTTCATACCCTTTCTGTTCAAGCTGCTCCATGGCAGCCCTAACTGAGGGATGCTCAACACTTGTGGTAATCAAATGCCGGCCTCTATTCCCATTTAATGAAGCAGCGCCTTTAATCGCTAAATTATTACCTTCCGTGCCGCCGGAAGTAAAATAAATTTCAGATGGTTTGACTGTTAAAAGCTTAGCCACTTGTTCTCTTGCCTGTAATAGGAGTTTTTCAGCTTGTCCACCGATACTATGTAGTGAGGATGGGTTGCCAAAATATTCACTAGAAACGGTTACAAAAGAATCAATTACTTCTTTATAGGGTTTAGTCGTAGCACTATTATCAAAATAAATCATTTTTTCTCCTCCAAAACACAAATGGCGTTACCTGCCACCATCTATTATGGAAATACACTTCTTTCAAAAATTCAGTCTAACTTGCAAAAGGCGGTGTGAACAGAGCTTATCTTATCTTCTCTCCATTCGGCGTGAAAATTGTTTGTTTTTCACTGCATTGGATAAACTGATTCGTTTTGGTAGCGCTCCGCCCCTTTTCCACGCAAAGTAAATCTTATCATAAACCAAACTTTTGAAAAAGAAAAAACCGATTCGTCCTTTTATGGCTGAACCGGTTTCTTTATTGATTGTCTTACTTCTCCATAAAATAAGACATATGAATTTTAAATGTTATTCAGTTTCAACAGAAGCTTTAATTTTCTTCAAAGCATCTGGATCAATTGCCTCAAGTGATGCTGCTACTTGTTCTAAAGCCTCTTGATAATCATATTGTCTAAAAGCCATTTCCGCCTCAGATAATCCTTTTGAAACTGACTGATACTGGCTTCGATAACGATTTCCATACTGAATTGCCTTCTCGGCAAGCGAGACATTCTCAATCATCTCAATCGTTGAATTAACCAATTTTTCAACAGTTAATTCAGCAATTTCTAAGTACTGATTCAAAGCAGATACATTTAAAGGCTTTTCTTCAAGCTGATATCTAACATTTTGAATACTTTCGTTTGTGTCCTCACATAAATACTGATAATCCGCTGGCAGGCCTGGAACATTGCTTTTAGACACAAGGCGAACCATATCCCCAACCCTTTTTGTAAGCTCCTTAATCTTTTCTCTTGCCTCTAATTCATCTTTTCTAAGTGCTTGAAGTTTTTGAGCAAAATCTTGCTGCCCCTCATGGATGATATCCAGTTGTTCTTTAATTCCACTCAATTCTTCACTAAGGACTGTTTGGGCAGTTTCATTCAGCTTTAATTTTTCAACGAGAATTTCATAATGTTTATATACAATTGCAAGTTCCTTTTCCAGATTCCGTTGTGTTTCAAAATCACTTTCAGACAACTGATAGCTTTGCTGAACATGAATTATTTCATCAGAAAGTTTCTTATTCTCTTCTTGAACAGAAGTAAGGAGTTCAATCGCTTCCTTTTCATTCCTTAAAACAAAATGTTTGGCGTGAACTTCTTTCTCCATAAGATCAAAAAGGATAT
Source organism: Neobacillus sp. (assembly GCF_031988165.1). Classification (NCBI taxonomy): domain Bacteria; kingdom Bacillati; phylum Bacillota; class Bacilli; order Caryophanales; family Bacillaceae; genus Neobacillus; species Neobacillus sp. The sequence continues at coordinate 127,978 of NZ_DALZYO010000005.1, read as the reverse complement.
CCATTCTATCCTTTACTTCTTTAATTCCTTCTTCTGCTTTATCAATTTCCGTTGTTTCAATCAGAACCAAATTCTCAGCAAGCTTTTCTTCCAAGCGCATTATTTCCTTTTTGACATTAATATGATCCAAATAATATTCCTGCTCAGTCATTTCACTGTGTCCATCCAAACACTCAGAAAGCTGATTCGGCAGAAGCGATTGGCATTCAATCAAAAGCTGGGGAATTAAATCCATATGGTTTTTTATCATTCCAAGCTGACTATGAATCACTAAAACCACTTCACGGGCTTCAAGGTAGTTGCCCAGCTCTGTTTTTTCATCAAAATCTTGAAATTTTTGTGCCACATCATTAAGCTGCACTTCCAAGTGTTTTTCGGCATTACCAAAGCTGTGACGGTGTGCAAGCAAAATCTTTTTCGATTCCCGATATAGGTCTTTTAGGTCCTCAATTTCAACCCTATTTTTTTCCTCACTGCCAACAAGTTCATGTAACTCTTCCAATATCTTCTTTATCTGATCCTCTGTTTCCTGTAGTTTACTTTGAATTGCCTGTTGGACACCTTTAGCTTTTTTGAATCGATACCGATCTATGTACTCTTCTGCATCAAAAAGCATTTCTTCTAAATCAGGCAGCTGTACCGTAACAACTTCGTCCCATTGATTCCGCCAACGTTCAAAAAGCTCTTCCGTTTGTCCTGTCATATTTAATTGCTTCACCTTTGACATTTCATCCAGTACTGGCCGGTTCATTAAATCGATTTTCCACGCTTCCAATCGATCCATTTCTTTAAAATATTTTTTCTTTATAAAATATCCGATTACAAATAACGCAAGTAAAAGGATGAAAAATCCAATGAAATATATCACATCTAAGCCCCCTATTTCCAACAACATTGATTCCTTTAATACAATCCGCTCATCTATTTATAAAAAAATTCTTAAGTTCCATTCAATGCTATTATGATACCATGTAAACGACAATTTTTGACTATTATTTTCAATTTTTTTGTAAAATAAAATAAACATAGGTTTCAAGTCCTAGCCCATTCATGAAAAAAGCTAGGTAATGAGTAAGATATCCACCTAATAAGGTGGTGTAGCTCAAAAAAAAAATAGCGATTAGTCGCTATTTTATTATTGCTCCCTTATTAATTGGTATATCTGTACAAAGTGTTTTATCAATCCAAAAATGGATATCCTTTAAATATTTTTGTTCGAAAAATGGCTCATTTGGGAAGACGTACAAGACTTCTCTCATATAATGAGTATTCATAAACGGCATCATCAAGAGACCTTTTAGCTGTACGATTAAGTAGGGAATCGAATGGGGACGGAATTCATTCCATTCGAAGCCTCGTTCAAATATTTTTTGAAAATAGTATTTTTCTTTCAGAGAATACGTCGACATGATTTCCCTAACAACCTGGGAGTCCACTGACATTTCTCGATACACAAAACTGGTTAGCTGATTATTTTCACATTGATAATGAAGCAAATTGGCTACAATTCGCTTTAAGCAATCTTTTGCCCCACGATCAATCGATGCGTAAATTTCCTCCATCTTGCCGATGTACTTTTCAAAAAAATACATAAAACAATATTCTAACAGACCTGTTTTATTATTAAAATGGTAGGCAATGGTTGCTGTATTGACTTTTGCTAAACTGGCAATATCTCTGATAGACGTTCCCGAATACCCATTTGCATGAAACAATGAAATCGCGGCCTTAACAATTGCTTCTTTTGCATTATTCTTCATTGATTCTCCCCCTTCAGATAAATCCCGTAATCCCCCTTACATAATGATTCTTTGTGTTACCATTGATTCCTTTATGAAAATATCGACAAAGTATGCTCATTTTCTTCAATTTTTGATAAAATAAAATATAAAATTTAAGAAATAAAGGGGTATTAACATGTTTAACGTCGAAATGTACACTGGGAACGGGGAAAAAAATTATGAATTAGTCAAAAAACAATTGCATGCCCTGATACATGATGAGAAAAACCATATTGCGAATCTAAGTAATGCCGCTGCCCTGTTAAATCAATTTCTTGACCGCATCAACTGGGTTGGATTTTATTTAATCGATACCAATGGTGAACTTGTGCTTGGACCATTTCAAGGGCTTCCTGCCTGTGTCCGTATTCCTGTTGGTAAGGGTGTGTGTGGCACAGCAGCTTTGAAACAAGAAACTGTACGTGTGCTTGATGTTAATCAGTTCCCTGGACACATCGCTTGTGACGCCGCCTCCCAGTCAGAAATAGTCATTCCTCTCGTGAAAGACGGCCAATTACTCGGGGTATTAGATATTGATTCACCTGAAACAAACCGCTTTGATGAATTGGATCAACAGAAGCTCGAAGAATTTGCCGCTATACTTATAGAACAGCTATAAAGAAAACTCGCCAGTGTGAAGTGTCGACTGGCGAGTTTTCTTTATATTTTTCAAGTGGCTAACTTACCTTAATATTATCTTCTTGGGTAACAACCTTGTTCTTTCCTGTCCCTTTTGCGAGATAGAGCGCTTCATCTGCTCGTTTAAATAAATATTTATAAGAATCTAGTCGTTCTTTATTCCAATAGGAAACACCACATGACACGGTAATATGCGGGCTAGAGCTTGTAGATACTTTTTCCACTAATCTTTCAGCTATGGTTGTACCAACATCTAAAGGCACCAATGGAAGATAAATAGCCAGTTCTTCTCCGCCCCACCGGGCGCCCACATCATTTCCACGGATGTTCCCTTTAATTAAATTGGCAACCTGAATAAGCAGTTCATCTCCTATTTGGTGCCCATAGGTATCATTGATTTCTTTAAAATTATCGATATCAATGAGAATAAACGTTCCTTCCTCATCCTTTTTCATAGAGTTCTGAATTTTTTCATCTAAAAACTTGCGGGAATGGAGCTTAGTTAGATGATCAGTGATAACCAATTTTTCTAACTCCTCTCTTAGCATGGAGTTAGTTAATGCTAACGATGAATGATGTAAAAGCGATTGAAGCAGCTTAAATGTTTCAAATGAGAAGAAATAAGGGGTTTGATGCATGATAATCGAAAAGCCCTTTAAATTCTCACTTTGTATTATCGGAATGGCGATTATGGAATGGAAATTTTTAATATTTTTAAAAGAAGGGAGGGTTATATCTCCAATAAATAACGGTTCGTTTCCTTTTTGTATTTTTTCTTTTATGTAGTCGATATAGATTCGTGCCTGTTTAGTAAAAAAATATGTAGTAGAACCTGGGAGTACTTTAATGTTTTCTTGATCTTGGGAAAATAGGAAAAAGCCAACCTCTTCGGCTTCAAAAGAAGAAATGATTTGTTCAGACATGAATGTCATGGTTTCAGCTAAACGCAGGTTGGAATTTAACCGATGAGAGGTTTCGTTAATTAATTCCAAATCAGCAATTGCCCTTCTTGATTGCTGATAAAGTTGAGCATTTTCCAGCGCGCTGCCTGCACATCCCGCCAATAAAGTAATAAATTCTACTTCCGTATCGGGAAATTCAGCCGTATTCGGTGCGATTACCTGCAATACTCCATAAATTCCCTGCCTTCCCTTTAACGGGGCATAGAGAATCACATGCTTTTCGACAATAGAATATTCAAATTGAACAATCCCCAGCACATAGGCATTAATGGCTGCAATATTTTCACCATCATACTCAAGATCAATTATCGGCAGGTCGCTATGGCTATGAGTATCCTGTGACAAGAGTAAATAATAGGAAAAGTTAGGATATACCTCTTGAAGAGTTATAAATAATTCACCAATTAGTATATCCACATCCAATGAAGAATGAAATTTATTTGTTATATGAAATAATCTCTTATATTTATTTACTTCCAATAGGAAATCTCCTTCAAGATCATCCATTTTATCCACACCTAACATTCATTCCAAATTTATACATCATATCCTAATTATAGATAAAACCATAGTACTTTTGAAGTGTTTTTTTAAAAATTTGTTAATCTTTCTAAGTGATTTATTAATCAAATGGATAACGATGATAGATACCTTAAATATACTTGACTTAATAGGTATAAAAATTATATAATACTCTTTGTGTAAAATATTGCAGCCTATGTGAACACTTTAATCGTCTCAGTTTGTTCCTCATTAAAGCATCTTGCTTTAATTTGATGGTGCATCTTGTAACCCTCTGCTGCTAGGGCGAAGGTGCATGAAAACAAAATGGCTACTAAAGAGTCTCATAACGGTTTTTATTTTACCAAAATAAAAACACGAAGGAGGAGTCATTCATGGCTCGTTATACCGGCCCAAGCTGGAAATTATCCCGTCGTCTTGGAATCTCTCTAAGCGGCACAGGTAAAGAAGTAGAAAAGCGTCCTTACGCTCCTGGACAACATGGTCCAAACCAACGTAAAAAGCTTTCTGAATACGGATTACAATTACAAGAAAAGCAAAAACTTCGTCATATGTACGGAGTAAATGAGCGTCAATTCCGCAACCTTTTTGTTAAAGCAGGCAAAATGAGCGGCGTTCACGGTGAAAACTTCATGATTCTTCTTGAATCACGTCTTGATAACCTAGTTTACCGTTTAGGTCTTGCTCGCACTCGTCGTGGAGCTCGTCAATTAGTTAACCACGGACACATTTTAGTTAATGGTTCTCGCGTAGATATTCCATCATACCGTGTAGCTCCTGGTCAAACAATCAGCGTTCGTGAAAAATCACGTAACTTTGATGTGATTAAAGAAGCAATCGAAGTAACTAACTATATTCCAGATTATGTTACTTTTGACGCTGACAAATTAGAAGGTACATTCACTCGTTTACCTGAGCGTTCTGAACTTGCTGCTGAAATTAACGAAACATTTATCGTTGAGTACTACTCACGTTAATTGATTTGCTTATTAAATAGCAAGCACAAAAACCCTAGAAACTGCGTTATATCAACGCTTCTAGGGTTTTTTATTTTTACTCTGCTTAGTAGAATTTTGTATTAAATAGGATGTGGCATTTTTACCATACGTTACACTTGTCTCTCCTAGCTAAGCAACCTTCCTTTTAACCAGGCACGGGGACGGTATGGACCGACCGGGATTTGGATTAGGCTTGTTTTTCCTTTCGAATCAATCCCGTAAAGTTCATCACATTGATTCGCGTCAAATCCTAATAGTGGGTGCCCTCCCATTCCTAAGGCACACGTTACCAAGAGCAATCGTTGCACGAGTATGCCCGCTTCCATTTGTTGAATGCGGTATCCTCTATATCCCAATTCCTTTTTGAGGTGTTCCTTGTCTCCAACAACATGCAGACAGAGCGGAACTTGAAACAAATTTACATTGGGCATTGTTAATCCATATTGTAAAAACTCCCGAAAATCCCCCTGTGTTATTCGCCGAAGTGCATGAGCGCTTTTGTCATAAGCGTAAGCACCATTTGGAACTCCCTCCACGTTATAAAAACTGCCGTATAAAGAAACTCGAGTCTCATCATTCCCATGTCTGTCGTCAAGATCATTCTGATACGGTAAGGAAAATGTCTCATTTAACAAAGTGGATAGTTGCGTTTGACTGACTTCACCTATCATAAAATCCATATCAGGAGAACGCCGCTCCCTGCAAACGGATGCAAGATCGTACGAAAAACGCTCAGCAAAGGGAAGTAAGAGCATTTCCGAATCTAAGGAAAGTTTCACACTACTATCTTTCTTTATCTTCACAAACGACTCTGTTGTTTCAAACATTGATGCTTCATTAAATTTCCTCAGCATCGGATAATCAATAACCCTCTTTGAACGGTTATAGGAAGCATGCTCCAATAGTGGCACTTCCCGACACAATTCAGTGTCAGAAACAATTTCCCCTCTATTATAATCGTCGTCAACACTAATGTTAGATGGATTAACCGATAATGGAATAACCGCATATACACTTTCATCCTGACTAGAAAGCCCAAGCAAATGATTAATAGACCTATCAAGAAATTGGTAGCATACTCGAGATGAAACCCCCATCGTATTGGCCACTTCTAAAGATTGCCCAATTAACACACCTGCATCTAGCCCTTGGAGCCTGTAGGAAAAATTATTGTATTTATAAAAATTTTTCCAAAAAAGTGTCGAGACAAAAACAGTACAGAAACAGTCAGAAAGATCACAGCTATTCCCAAGACTTCTTGATAAGTAGGAATCGTAATTTCCTTCTCTTAGCAAGAGGAGGCGATGGTGAGCCGCATCATAATGGTAAATTCCCATTGGTGCGTCCTCCAACTTTACATACACATATATTTCATTGGGATATAACGCCCCTCCAGAGGGTACAAATCTGCGTAATAACTGGGCATACCTCACAGCAGCCTTTTCCTTGTTGTCCTCGATTAAAGCGGATTGAGCGTATTGAGTAAGGCCGTATACATACCATAAGAAATGACCTAGCTCCTGCAGACTAGGTTCTGCCTTAGCTTCCCGCCGCTTTAGTGTTAACGGTACATCTGCACTCAGTGGAATTTCTGGTAAGCCGCGGTACAGTTTATAGGGAAGTGGTGCATCCTCCCAGTCCACTTGCCAATCTGGCGGAGCAACTTTTTCCGTATCAAAGTGAAGATGATGTACAAATGTTTCTAGCTCCAATCTTAAACCTCCTACTTTTCAATTATGGGAATGGGTGAGGATAGGGATTAAGCTGTTCATACGATAATGGCTGTTTCATAAATCCAAGTTTCATTGGCACACTAAGGACCCTCTCTAGCCCTTTCACACGGGTCAGGTGATGTCCGAATGTCATCGGTAACATACCAGGGATCAATACTTTCACACAGAATAATCCATTCCGTTTGGTTATCGGTGTCGTTTGGTCCACCACAATGGCCTCCAGATCTAACTCGCGGAACTTCTGAAGAATATCCTGAAGATCTTCCTTCAAATCAGTATTTTCAGGGGCCTCCTGGAATTCTTCTGCAAACGTACGTAATGGACGTTGATCATCCAATAAAAAAGTCAGCCGTTCCTCTGCTTCTCGCAGCCCGTAGAGCAAACCATGATCCTCCATGGTACGGACTGCGAACGGATTCTGCAACATATGTTGATATTTCTGCTGGTTAGCTTCTAATATTTCGTCATGCCTAACTATCATTCCCGCAAGCTCGTAAATTGCACTTTTTACTGCCCTTACAGGATCCGGGTTAGCTCCCGCTGCACAAATGAGATTTAGACCCTTGGATCTTCTGTTTTTTGCCACTGCCCACACGCTTGGAATCGTATGTTCCATCGTCGAATTGAAAAAATGAAGGTCATATCCCGCCACCTCACGCATACGGTCGACCATCAGCTGTAATTCTTTATCGTTTGCCGAACTAAGGTCAAGACGCGGAAGGGGGAGTTTTGCATACCAAGTTAGCAAGAATGAATCTCGCTCGACAACCTCCATAATGGCATGGAAAATAGCTTCTTCTAAACTCCCCCCTAAGGCACATCCATTGGAGGTTTCATAAACAAAGCCCTCCCCATACCCCAAACTGTAATAGGCGAGTAACTCCGGAACAAGTATTGGACGTTCTTGTAAAAACGAATAGCCCCAGACCCAATTCATTGGGTCATCAGGATGAAACGGTTTAAACGGAAAATGCGGCTTTGTATATTGTTCCTTTTCATGCAACCCTACTCTTGCAGGATTTAGTGCATTTTGCTTTACATTATGATAACTATCACGAACTACCGTCCTTTTGCCTCGAGGCTCGACCCCGCAATATCGTTCCAACCCTTCTAAAATGGCAGTCAACTCACTCATTTCATAAGAATTAGACCGGCCAGCGACTCCCTCGTCTGCTTCAAATAACGGCATGTTCACTATAACATCAGCAAATGGTAGCGTGAAATCTTGCACTTTTCCATTCATGACACCAGTATGATAATCCAGATAGTCTTTGACTAGTACTGTTTTAAATTCATCCATCGAACGGCTGCGATAACCACTTCCATTGAATTTAGGACTAGATTCTAACCTAATTTGAGCTAATTCTGGAGTATCATCAGGTAATGGACTGCAAATCGGGCACAAGGGATTAGGTAAGAAAAGGTGACTAGAATTGGTTAACGTTCTTAGGTTCATAATGAACACTCTTTCTTCTAAATTGCTGGGTTCTCCTTGAAGAACTCTTTGAACTTCGTTACATATCAATGCTGCCATTTGAGATAGTCCCGTTCGTGATGCCCATGCATCCTGCATGACACCTTCTCCTGCTGCCATCCTTAGCTGTAGCTGCCACATTTCTTTCCGATCGGATCCAGCTATCAGGCGCCGTATGTCAGCGCAGCAAGAACATCCCGGTGTATCCGGGCGAACTAAAGGACCAATGATTCCCTCCCCAAATGAAACGAAACCTCGAAGCCACGGGATACCAGTGTTCCTGTATTTTTCTTCCGCTTTTTGATGAATGACTGGATGCCAGGCATCGTGCAACACCAGAGCTAATTCTGTTTCTTCGTGAACCTCTTCTAATAGGCTTTGACGCCTTACGAGATAATTGCCGGATAATTGATCAAAGACATAATCCGCTAATAAACCCTCTCCGTCAATGAGAATATGGGAGGCCATTAGGATTCCTCCTCTCGAACCTGCACACCATACACCCCTGCCAATTCCTCTTTTAAAAAAGGTTCAAACGCAAGATCATAAACGAATAATCGTTTGCTGTTTTGGTTCAAGACCTGAATGGAAGATTGTAATAGATCCAATTGTGTTATTTCTTCACAAGAAGGGATTCCGAGTTTAAATTCCTTTTCCTTCAAAAAAACAGCTGACTCCGATATCCTTTCGGTTGCATGCACCTGATTTTGTTTATCCAAAAGCGCTTGTTGTAATGCACTCCGTAAAGCCAACGTTATATTTAAACCTGTACTAGTGTACCGACGCCCCTGCGACTTTACCCATATTACGGGGAAGCCTAGTATTTCATTTTCTAAACCGATGGTCGGTGCACCATTTAAGGTAGTCAGGGCATTTAAATAAAAGCTGCAGCGTTGATCTTCAATTTCTTCCAGTTGGACGCGAAAAATAGGATTCAGTAGATCGTCCTTTTTATTTCTCAATTCTTTCTCTAAATAGGCTTGCAAGCCGCGACAAACTGCCTCTTCAATTGTTTCCCCTGCACCAATGCCGATCAAACCCCCTGGTATGTTTTCACCAGCTTTATCTTTTTGGTCACTACATCCCTTAATCATTTGTGAAACATACATTTCAATACCAGTCAGTCCCGCTTCCCTCTTTGCCTCCTCATGTGTAAAACCCGAACAGACAACCTCTGACAGGAGGTCTGCTGGTCCCTCTGACACTGGATTAACCGCTTGAACATAGCACTGCGAAAGAGGAAGCTGTTTCAAGTTTCGCTCCTCCCAGGTATGGAATATCCCTGTTTCTTCCGAAGTTAATAGACTGAAATATTCCAAAAGATTATTCGAAGGTTCGTTTTTACTCTTTTCTTGCTTTATCCTTACATCAAGATCTTCCACCAGTCCAGAAGAGACACTTTTATTTGTAACCAATGGATGTGTGATGAATGAAATCCAGTCTCCTTCCAACGTTTCAAGATCAAATTTGTAAATTTGGTTACTCTGATTTAACCCTGCAATTCCTGTAGCCTTTTTGAAAAATTCGAATACGGTGACATTAGCGAGAATGGCTCCGGCAGTTGTAGAGAAAGATTGCGGCAGCCGATCTAATTGCAATGAAGATTGATGGGTTCGGCGCCATGCTGACTCCCAGCATCCCTCTGATTCCGGATGAACCAATGGACCAGCAAGCCCCACTTGGTCTAAACATATAGCGGGTAGAAATACCTTCCTCTGCTCTTTGCAAATCATATTTAGATCCCTAAGTTCTTTTACATTTCCATCCTGAGAGACATATAGAATCCAATCATATGGATGCAAAGCTTCTTGCCAAAAACTCCTTCCATCTCTTTTTTCAAATGGTACCTGCTCAACCTCCACTTCAGAGTCAGCATTGTAGGCATTGCGTACTAACTCATTTATCCGCAATTGATTTGTAGCTACTGAATCGGTCAACATGAAATGGAATTTGGGAAGTCCCGATTCAATTAATGCGGCAGCCAATGAAACCATAAAGGATCCAGAGCCGATAGCCAGAACTTTAGCTTGACGGTATTCTTGAAAACGGTACGCACCAGAATCTACAAAATTCTCGATAAATTCAATTTGTGAAGCATACTTTTCTAGGACTTTTGGGTTTAAATCATGTGTCCTATCTTGGCTAACATCTCGAACAAAGCCATTCTTGTACAACGTTTCTCCAATCTCATATACCCTGTTGCGATACGGCGCCGTTAATCCCTCGGTTAAATCTCCCAATGATTGCTCCCCGTTAAACATCGGTACTAATTTTTCAATCCATTGGTAAATCGTATTTCCTTCCATTCGGAATGAACTTAAGTTATTTCTAAAATACACACCACCCTTTGAATCTGGCAGATAAAATGAATCCCTTTTGACCTTCAAACGTGTGGACGAGTTAAGTTTTGTCATTCAGCTCCTCCTTAATTCAAATCAATCCTAATTATGCACTATCATTTTATGTACATTTATTTGTCCATTATGATTAGAAAAGCGGAAGCGCCCTGTTCAGCGGCGTATGGCCTCCTCGAAAAAGCTAACGCTTTTTCTTCGTGCGATGCTTATGCTGCCGAAGCCTTCCTTGTGGAGCGCTCCAACTGAGATAAATCAGAAAAGCGGAAGCGCCTTGCCCAGGGGCGACAGGC
>NZ_DALZYO010000005.1:59096-117212 GCF_031988165.1 Neobacillus sp. | reverse complement strand
CCCTGAGCCCCTAGGCGCTGCAGCTAGACAACACGAAGAGCCGGAGGCGATTCGATGTTGACTTATCGTAGGGCGGAGCGCGAAGGACACTGGCCGCTAGGGCGCTGGAGCTGGACAATTCTCAAAGTCCAATGATATAAATTCTGATATTACCAAAAAGAAGTGCCTCCTGCGGCACATGTCCATGCAGGGGCACTCTCTGTTCATAAAATAACTATTTTTTTCTGAGACTCCAAAACAACTATATAAAACCAATTCCGAAACAGCTAAAACCGATACCGAAACAGCTAAAACCGAGACCGAAACAGCTAAAACCGACGCAGCCACCACAGCCACCACAGCCGCCACAACCGCCACAACGGAAACCGCCACACCCAAAGCCTCCGCAACGACCAAAGCCTCCGCAGCGACCAAAGCCTCCACAGCGACCAAAGCCTCCACAGCGCATTCCAAACACACGCAGATCTTGGCTCTGAGGATCTATAGGAATTAAATCACCAACTTGGTAATGATCCATTCCTAATGATTGTAAACCATTCTGAAAATTATGCATTTTTTCCTCCCCTTTGTATTTATTCAACAGGTTGCACCTGAAAAGAGAGTGGAAACGAAGGTAATTTGTCAGTTCTGTGTAAATTAAACTTTAAAGTACCACGAGTACCTCTCTTCAACAAAATATGATTATTTTAGGTTGTTGTCACTGATTTAATAGCCTATTTTACTTTGAAGGTGTAAATAGAATGTTGCTCACTATACGAAGCACTCATGGGATGACCATTCCTATTTAAGCTTGTTTCAAAAAAACCTTTTTCATTGAAATCTTTAACAGACTAAAGGTAGATGTCTTTCAGCAAAATTTCAAAAAGAACAACGAGTTATGAGTTATGGTCAAAAAATATTTCCGTAGTCAAAAGCTATTTTTAAGTAAATCGGTTTAACGTGGAATAATGTGGATTTTGACCGTAAAGCGATCAAGTTAGAACGTACAAGAGATAAAAGGGGGGCCCGACCGCATGCCCATAAAGCTAAGTTAAAACAATACCCCCAAAAATGGAAAAACGCTATGCTTATCGTAAGAAGTTTACGAGAAAGGATGGTGTTTTTTATGAATCCTATCATCTCCAGTGAACTTTCACTTTTCGCACAAGAATTACAACGATTTCTATCTCCATTAGTCCTACAAGAAATCGCCAAACAAGTTGGTTTTGTGCAGCGATCTAGTAAGTTTCAAGCAAATGAACTCATCGCCCTTTGCGTTTGGCTCAGCCAAGAAGTCGCTAGTACATCGCTTACGCAACTATGTAGTCGGTTAGAGGCTTCGACGGGTGTACTAATGAGTCAAGAGGGACTCAATCAACGCTTTAATCCAACAGCTGTCGCTTTCCTCCGAGAAGTCTTTACTTCACTCCTAACACAAAAACTCTGTGCGACACATTCACTATCTTCACACATGATTTCATCTTTCGAACGCATTCGGATTTTAGATGCAACTGTGTTTCAGCTACCTGATTCCTTCGCCACCGATTATCAAGGCTCTGGTGGGAGTAGTAATACGGCAGGCTTGAAAATCCAATTGGAATACGATTTACTGAGTGGCCAATTTTTAAACGTGCAGCTAGGACCGGGAAAGAACAATGATAAAACATACGGTACAATCTGCCTTGAAACCGTAGAGGAGGGCGATTTATGTTTGCGTGATCTTGGTTACTTCGATTTAGGAGACTTACAAGTCATTCATGATAAAAAGGCTTACTATATCTCGCGGTTGAAGCTGAATACACGCATTTATATCAAGAACCCTGAGCCAAAATACTTCAAAAATGGCACGTTAAAAAAGCAAACAGAATACATCCAGCTTGATATGACACAAATGATGTCTGGTCTAACTACTGGTGAAACGATGGAAATCTCCGAGGCATACATTGGCCAAAATCAGAAGCTTCCGGCACGTGTCATTATCCATCGTTTAACTGACGATCAAACGCAAACACGACTGAAAAACCAAGCGATACGTGAAAAGAAGAAAGGTATTGTCATGAAGAATAAAAGTAAACGTTTAATGGGCATGAATGTATATATCACGAACACGTCGCTAGAAGAAATACCGACGAATTACGTGCATTCATTGTACTCACTTCGTTGGCAGATTGAGATTTTGTTTAAAACGTGGAAGTCATTCTTTGAAATAGATGAATGTAAAAACATTAAAAGAGAACGCCTAGAGTGCCATTTATATGGACAACTCATTGGCATTCTCCTCTGTTCTTCTACGATGTTTCAAATGCGACAGCTTCTGCTTGAAAAGAAAAAGCAGGAGCTGAGTGAATACAAAGCAATTTATATGATTAAAGATTACTTTCCGTTACTGTTTCAAGCGATAGCAGTTGGCACAAAAGAACTTTTGAAAATTCTGCATCGCCTTTATCAGCTGCTCAAAAAGAACGGTCGTAAATGTCATCGGTATAAGAAGCTGACCGTCTTTGATATTCTAGGGGTTGTGTATGAAACGACAGTGAAGAATAGACAAGCTGCCTAGCAAAAAAATCTCGTTTTAATAGGCTTTTTTGGCATGGCTACTTTTCCATCACTCGCTAGTTTTTAAACAAGGATCATTTCGTATCTAGTAATTTAGGTTGATGGGCATGTGGTACTACCCCTAATAGAAAATACATAAGAAGCAATATGATAATGCACCTATGATTAAGCTAATCCAAGCAAAAAATACTATTTTCTTTTATTATTGGATACAGGACAACCGATGATGTTAAACCAAACTTTGAACGAACAATCTTACTACACACTTTTTTTGTATTTACCCCACACTATCATCTGCTAGTACTACTATTTTTTATAACCAAATCAGCCGTTTCCCTCGGATGGCTAAGAGGGAAATGATGACCATATGGAACAATATCAACCTTACCAAGATGCAATGGAGCAAAATAGCTTCTATCATGATCTCCCCAAATAATATGAAGATTATACCTTTGTACTTTATTAAAATCACCCTGATAGTCTTTCAATAGAAAACTGTTAAGCTGAACCGTTGTATTTAAAATTCTAGGCGAAGTAAAGCTCCTACTTACTTTGGCAATATAATGTTCCGGAATGCTCTCCGTACTTTCAAACAGACCATTACCTAATAAATATCGCTCTATCAAATTAGCAGTTGCCAATTTCAACGCCCATTTGTTCATAAATTGAGGAGCATTAAACGAGTTAGAATTTCTTTTTGCAACAGGTGGCTGAAGTAAAGTAATAGTATTCTTCGTATCAATGTACTCTTGTACTAATGCTTCCAGAAGAATTACCGCACCGAAGGAATGGCCAATCAAATGTGCACCATTAGTAGCTTCCCCCATTAACTCTTTCACTACATTCAAATAGAGATCCAGAAGGTTTTTCTCTCGTTTAAAAGGGGAACGTCCTAAACCTGGAAGATCCAGGATCCATACCGGTTGACCAGTTTTTTCATGAAGCTCTAGTCCTAAAGGAAATAAATCCTCTCCATCGCTCAATAAACCGTGTAATAAAATAAACGGCTTACCCTCTCCTTGTATTTGATAAATGACAGTGTTTCCGATTAATGTTCGTTCAAATGCATGATTATGCTGGTCATTTTGATACATCAAGCGATAATCCAAATCCGCTACGACGGCTGGGAAAAATTTCATTACACTCGTCTTCTTAAACCAATCCCCTCCCATGATTTTTTTCGATGAATCATTTGAAAACTTCCTATTTGTAATAAAGTTCAGTCCATCCGATGGAATTTGTGTTATTTTACTTACCCCACTTTTCATAAGTGCCTTCATGAAAGGAATTGGTACAGAGATTTTAGGTGCTACCATATTCATACTTTCTGACATAACTCCTAATAATTCAGACATATTTGGATCAAGCTGTTTGTCTTGAACAAGTGTATATGTTTGAATAGACGGTTGCTCCTGCTTAAAAACCTGCACAATAAACTTCGCTAGCTCATCGTTTGAAATAAGTGGTAATCTATACCCCTTACCTCCAGGAACAACTGGCATTAGCCCTCTTCGCATACTCGTCACAAGCAAGCCTAAGCCTGCTACTTGCTCCGTACTCCCTGTTTTACTACTGCCGACTACAGTTGGTGGATTAATCACAGAAAGCGGATAGCCTATTTCAGATGCCTGCTGGCGAATATAAAGATCTGCTAAAAATTTTGTTCTTTCATATGAATTTTTTATTTTCAAATAATCGTTGCCTTCCTTAAACACATCAATCGTAACCATGCTACTTTTATCATCCAAGGGGCTCATATAACCTACTATATGAATAAATTGCTGCAAGCCCTTCAATTGATGAATACTTTTAGCTAATTCACCGATATGCTTGGCACCGTTTAAAATTACAGAAACTGCCTCTTGCTCTGTCGCTTTAATATCCATTGGTCCACCCGCGTGAATAATCACATCCGTTTTTAATATCCTATCCTTATCTTCATCACTTAAACCTAAATCTGTTTTCGTTAAATCACCTTCAATAAAGTGCATGGCTGCCTCATTTACAATACCTTTTTCTTGAAAAATGCGTGTTGCCTTACTTTTTGACCTAACTAAAAGAAAAATCATAACTTCCTCTTTAGTTAATTCCTCCACTAATTGCCTCCCAATAAAGCCTGTTCCACCAGTTAAAAATATTGTCCTCATATCCGTGCTCCTTTTTAGTACTATATAGTACTAATTCAATGTAAAAAAAATGCTTCTCTTATCGAAGCAAGTTAAAAAAATGGTTTGCTGTTTGCTTGATAACAGTTGCATCCTTCAATGTTTCTGAAATAAATAGCGCTCCTTCAAGATTCGTTATAAAAAGTGCCGCTACCTCGTCAATATTAATCGTATTTCTAAACTCCCCTTTTTCTACTCCTTGTTTTAGTAATAGAGAGACTTTCGTTTGTAATCCTGTAAAAAAGAGACCTATTTTTTCTTTTATGTGCGTGGCTTGTGCAGGACTTTGAATATAAAGAGTAATAAATGGACAGCCACCCTTATACTCCCTTGACTGAACTCCCTGTGATAAATGCTTTAAAAACAGCTGGACACGATCTTCAACTAATAATTGGTTCTGAGAAAGTATTTCATCAATGGCACGCTGATACGTTTCAATCCAATAATCAACGACCCCTTCTAACAATTCTTCCTTATTAGAAAAGTGATAATACACATTAGATTTTGATACTTTGCTTACACGCACTAATTCATCCATACTTGTATAAGCAAACCCTTTTTCTAAAAATAATGTTGCCGCCACTTCAATCACACGTTTTTGATTCATTAATTTTACCTTTGTCATAACTAGAACTATATAGTACTAGTTTGAATGTTGCAAGTATTAACTATTTCTTTTTCTATGGGACATAGAAACACCCCTTTAGATACTCATATCTTAAGGGGTAAAACGGTGCGACTTTTTTATAAATGGTTAAACTTTATTCAAAACGACGCATCTTTTTTACAAATGGTGCAACTTTATTTCAAAGTAGAGGTACCGCCACATGCCCATCAAGGTAAGAAATCATAATACCCCCAGAACGAAAATTTTATGCATCTTACTCGTTTTTATCGTTTTGGGGTAACTCGTTATTGTTAGCTTGATGGCGATGGGGCCCGACCGCCAAAAACGAAATTTTTAAAACATACCATCCAAACCCCGTGAATACACAGATCCATTTTTGCGACGCTCCGCCCCTTTCCCATACAAAATAAAAACGCCCCTGCAAATATGCAGGGACGTAAACTTACGCGGTACCACCCAGCTTGAGGAAATAAATCCTCCAACTTGAAAAAATAACGGTTATGACCGTTCTCCACTACTAATAATAACATTCACAGAGAAAGCTGGAGGACGTAATTCATTCTTATATATACCAGCTTCCACCACCGCTGGCTCTCTTTTAATAGGGATAGAAGAACTACAGTTGATTCCCTCCACAGCTTTTTATTAAATTTAACTTAAAGCATTTTCACCATATTTATATCCTGATGTCAAACATAAACTGGAAATTTCAGAAAAATGTAGAAGTTTATCAGTTTTTATACCACCTATATGCTATAATGTATGTGATTTTAGAAGAGGTGATGCTTTTGAAAAATGAAAAATTACAAGTGTGGATAGAAAAAGCAAAATCCGTAAGAAACTTTTTTACTAATAAAAAAACGGTAAAAAGTGCACGAATCACATATCAAGTTGTTTGGAACTTATTTCTCCTTTTAATGACAGTCGTCATTATTGGAGGCTCATTTGCAACAGGGGTTGGGGCCGGTTATTTCGCTTCACTCGTAAAGGACGAACCCGTCCGCTCATATGAAGGTATGAAAAAGGATATTTATGATTACACAGAAACCTCGGAATTATATTTTGCTAATGATGTCTATCTTGGTAAACTCAGGACCGATCTTGAACGTGAAGAGGTAAAGTTGGATCAAGTATCGAAAGATTTGATCAATGCTGTTGTCGCAACCGAAGACTCATACTTTTACAAGCATAATGGGGTCGTCCCAAAAGCTGTTTTTCGTGCCGTCTTCCAGGAAGTGACTAACTCCTCTGTTCAATCAGGTGGCAGTACCTTAACCCAGCAATTAATTAAGAATCAAATCTTAACCAATGAAGTTTCTTTTCAAAGGAAAGCCAACGAAATATTACTTGCCCTTCGTTTAGAGAAATTTTTCAACAAAAAAGAAATTCTTGAAGCCTACTTGAATGTCTCGACATTTGGAAGAAACTCATCTGGACGAAACATTGCCGGTGTTCAAACGGCGGCTAAAGGGATCTTCGGGAAAAATGCCAGTGACTTAACCTTACCACAAGCGGCTTTCATTGCCGGCTTGCCTCAAAGTCCGTTTGGCTATACCCCTTTTACAAGAGAGGGTACGATTAAGAACAATCTTGCACCAGGTCTCTCCCGAATGAAAACGGTATTAAAGAGAATGTTTGATGGTGGGTACATAAACCAGAAACAATATGCCGAGGCGTCTGCCTACGATATTACTAAGGACTTTATTCCGCCAGTTGCTAATCCACTCGAAAAATATCCTTGGTTGACGGTTGAAATTGAAAAGCGGGCGATTGAGACTCTGACTACTGTACTTGCCAAAAAAGATGGCTATACAGAAAAAGACTTAAAAAATGATGACAATCTTTATTACAAGTATCAAAGATTTGCTGACCATAATTTGCATCAAAATGGGTACCAAATTCATACAACCATTGACAAAGATATTTACGATGCGATGCAAAAGGTTAAAGATAATTATAAATATTATGGGCCAGATAAACCTCAGGAGAAGCTAGACCCGGAAACTGGGGAAAAGAAAACAGTCATAGAGCCTGTGGAAGTTGGAGCAGAACTGATTGAAAATAAGACCGGAAAAATTATCAGCTTTGTTGCCGGGAGAGATTACAGCAAACAGCAGCTCAATCACGCAACTCGGGCACTGAGACAAAACGGCTCCACCATGAAACCATTACTTGTCTATGGTCCTGCGATTGAGTTAGGAAGAGCAGCACCAGGAACGCCGCTGCCAGATGTTGAATTAAGACTCGATCCGACTCGAAGTACTCCATGGCCGCGCAACTATGATTTAAGGTACAGCGGGATCGTTTCTGCCCGCTATGCACTAGCAAAATCCTATAACGTTCCTGCTGTGAAATTATACAAGGAAATCCTTGATCAACGTCCGGCAAAGTATCTTGAAAAGATGGGATTCACCTCTCTGAAAAAAGCTGATTATGAAATCCCTGCAACCGCTATTGGTTCCTTGACGACTGGGGTTACCATTGAAGAGAATACAAATGCCTTTAGTACCTTTGCAAATGGCGGCAAATTTATTGATGCTTATTTGATTGATAAAATTGTCGATAATAACGGTAAGGTCATTTATCAGCACGAAGTTAAGCCAGTGGACGTATTCAAACCGCAAACAGCCTATCTAACACTTGATATGATGCGCGACGTTGTCAAAATGGGGACTGCTGCTGGAGTTAGAAGTAAATTGAATTTCCGCGCGGATTGGGCTGGGAAAACGGGTACAGGGAATGAGTACATCGATTCCTGGTTCGTAGCGACAAACCCTAACGTTACCTTTGGTATTTGGACAGGCTATGATACACCAAAATCCCTAAAAACTTCGGGGATGTCTTATAGCCAGCGCACCAATAACCTTTGGGCTGAACTAATCAATGCCGCCTATAGAATTAAGCCAGATATAGTTGCTCCAAAAGAATCATTTAGCATGCCTGAAGGAATTGTGAAACGTTCCTATTGTGCTGTTTCAGGAATGCTGCCATCAAATGCCTGTTCAAAAGCAGGATTAATCGAGAGTGATTACTTTAACGTGAATAATGTTCCAAGCAAAATTGATGATAGCTTGATTGAAGGGAATTTTGTCACTATCGGAGGCAAAAAATATTTAGCCTTAGATTCTACCCCAAAAGAGTTTGCCCAGTTTGGCCTTATCTTAAACCCGGACTTTATCACTCGAATGGTCGGTAAGAATTTCAAAAATATAAGCCAGCTTATTCCTAAAAAGGACCGTTGGGGAAAAATTCTAGTCCCTGACGCTAAAATGGTCGATAATGGGAAGAATCCTGATAGTGTAAGCCTAAATGTTTCAGGTAATACGTTAACTTGGTCAGCCTCACCGGATAATGATGTTGTCGGATACCGGGTTTATCAAGGGGGCATAATTTCAACTAAAGTCGCTAGCATTATTAGTGGTTCGAATCTTTCATTTACCGTTGGAAACGGTACTTATTATGTAACAGCAGTTGATATCGCTGGGAAAGAATCCGCTCCCTCCAATCTAGTTGAGGTAGGGGCAGTAGATCCTCCAGCACCTCAGTAAAGAACAACACTGAAACTAGACAGTTATTGAAGTTCATTGTTTCTTTTCTTTTGATAAAGAACAGCCCCGAAATGAAATTCGGGGCTGTTTCTTTATGTGAATAATGAAATTAATCTTCCAATGTTGATAAATCACCTGCGGGTAAATTTAGTTCCCATGCCTTCAAGACACGGCGCATTATTTTACCGCTTCTTGTTTTCGGCAGTTTGTCACGGAAATCAATTTCCCGTGGGGCAGCATGAGCGGCAAGACCTTTCTTCACAAATTGTCTGATTTCCTCTTTTAATTCATCAGAGGCTTCGTAGCCGTCACGAAGGGCAACAAAGGCTTTTATGATTTCCCCGCGAACTGGATCCGGTTTTCCTATAACACCTGCTTCTGCTACCGCTGGATGCTCGACTAGCTTGCTTTCCACTTCGAATGGTCCTACCCGCTCTCCTGATGTCATAATGACATCATCCACGCGACCTTGGAACCAGAAATATCCGTCCTCATCCATGTAGGCCGAATCTCCGGAGACATACCAGTCATTTGGCATAAAGTAGGATTCATATTTCTCAGGGTTATTCCAAATAGCATTCATCATGGATGGCCAACCTTTTTTAATCGCGAGGTTCCCCATTCGATATGGAGGGAGTTCAATCCCTTGATGATCGACAATCGCCGCTTCCACACCAGGAATCGGTTTTCCCATCGAACCTGGCTTAATCTCCATGCAAGGATAGTTACTAATCAATTGGGCACCGGTTTCAGTCATCCACCAGTTGTCATGAATTCGATGGTTAAATACCTTTACTCCCCATTTGACAACCTCAGGGTTTAGCGGCTCTCCAACACTTAAAATATGACGAAGGCTTCTTAAATCGAATTTCTTTACGACCTCATCACCCGCACCCATTAACATCCGGAATGCTGTTGGGGCACTATACCAAACAGTGACCCCGAAATCTTCAATCATTTGATACCAGGCTTCTGGACTAAACCGTCCGCCAATAATCACATTGGATGTTCCCGTTAACCACGGGCCAAATATTCCATAAGATGTCCCGGTAACCCAGCCTGGGTCGGCTGTACACCAGTAAACATCGTCCTCTTTTAAATCAAGGACCCATTTTGCTGTTTGATAATGCTGAATCATAGCATTATGCACATGCAATACCCCTTTGGGTTTCCCAGTGGAACCGGAAGTATAATGCAAGATAAGGCCATCAGTCCGGTCTACCCACTCAATTCTCAATTCTTTACTTGCCTCTTCAAATTTTTTCAAGAAATTGATATGAGGGCCCTCATCATCAACATTTTTTCCAACAAGGAAAATATGCTTTAATGCGGATAATTCGGCTACAGGAACACGGTCCAGCAATTCCGGGGTCGTAACTAAAACTTTAGCTTCACTGTCTTGCAGACGATCTCTGACGGCCCCTTCCATGAAGGCCTCAAATAATGGGCCGACAATTGCTCCAAGCTTAATCGCACCCAACACAGTAAAATAAAGCTCAGGTGAACGTGGCATGAAAATAAATACACGGTCTCCCTGTTCTACATCACCATAATTCTTTAACACATTCCCTGCTTTGTTG
Organism: Neobacillus sp.; assembly: GCF_031988165.1. NCBI lineage: Bacteria > Bacillati > Bacillota > Bacilli > Caryophanales > Bacillaceae > Neobacillus > Neobacillus sp. Next base: position 106,756 of record NZ_DALZYO010000005.1, on the reverse strand, counting down.
GAAAGATCCTTCATTTCCTTAAAGGTGTACTTCTCATTTCTTGATGCATCGCGATAGTAGAGGGCAACCTTATTTTTTCTAAAGGATTTCACATGACGGTCAATGGCCTCATAGGCCAAATTAACAAGCCCAGTTTCACTCCAAGAGAATGCCTTTTCGGTTTCTTTCCAGTTGAAATGCTTATACGTCTCTTCATAATTACGTAAATTATGCTCTCCTTGCATAACTGGTAACGCTTCCACTTTCATTCCATCTCCCCCTCTTCAGATATATGAAATTATTATAGAACAAATAGTAACTATTCACAATTTTAAAAATTTATTTTATATTATTTTAATGTTTATCTAATATTATTTTGAATATTTTTTACAAGACTGAAAATTTTGTAAAATTATCTAAATTTAATAGATTTTATGTATAATAGAACTGATACACTAACCATTATTTATTTAAGGTAGGTGACCGTATGGAACACAAAAAGACATACAATGCTAAACAACTGAAAACTCCTCATGGGAACTTAATCATTGAAGGTCCTATTTCTTCAGATAAACTAGCTGGCTATGAATTTCATGAAGATCTTGTCGCGTTTCGCCCCCCCGCCCAGCAGCATGAGGCCTTAGTTGGGATTGCGAAACTAGAAGAAGGCAGAATTATTATCGCAAGAAATCGGCATACCATCGTTGGTTATGTGACATACCTTTACCCAGACCCGCTTGAACGGTGGTCTGAGGGTAAAATGGTTAATTTAATTGAACTTGGCGCCATTGAGGTGATTCCAGAATTCAGAGGCTACGCTGTCGGTAAAAACCTTTTAATCGTATCGATGATGGATGATGCGATGGAAGATTATCTTATTATCACAACAGAGTATTATTGGCATTGGGATTTAAAAAACACCAAATTAAATGTCTGGGAATATCGAAAAGTCATGGAAAAGATGATGAATGCCGGAGGCTTAGAGTGGTATGCAACCGATGACCCCGAAATTTGCTCGCATCCGGCCAACTGTTTGATGGCCAAAATCGGTAAACGTGTGGATTTAGAGTCCGTCCAAAAATTTGACCGTCTACGCTTTATGAACCGGTTTATGTATTAATAGAAAAGCGGAAGCACCCGTTTAGCTAGGCATACTAGTCGTTGGGGCTTAAGCTAGATACCAAATTCTATTAGATTTTAGGGGGTTTTCCTAATGATTGTAGAAGAAATTATGAAAACAAATGTGGTAACCTTATATCCTACTAACTCCATTGCTGATGCCATTCATGTGATGGAAACCAATAATATTCGCCATATTCCCATCGTTAATGAGGAAAATAATTTAGTTGGTCTTATAACCATTTCCAGATTAAAAGAGGCACTACCTTCAACTTTTCGGACGAATGAAAATCCGGACGATTTGAAAAAAACACTTGAAATGATTATGGAGCGAAATGTCATCACTGGACATCCACTTGATTTTGTTGAAGAGGTTGCTGCAATATTTTATGAACATAAAATAAGTGCTCTTCCCATTATTAAGGATCGGAAATTAGTTGGAATTTTAACGGAGACAGATATACTGCGAACTATGGTTGAGTTAACAGGGGCCCATCAGCCGGGATCGCAAATTGAACTACGGGTCCCTAATATCTCTGGTGTTCTCAGCGATATTGCGGAAATTATTCGCAAAAGAAAGGCAAATATACTTAGTGTACTAGTATACCCCGATAGACAGGATGAGCAATATAAAATACTCGTTATCAGGGTGCAGTTGATGAATCCAACTGGATTAATTCAAGAACTTAAAGAGGCAGGCCATCAGGTCTTATGGCCAAATCTACCGGAGATTTCTCTATGAAAGACCGAGTAGCCTTTATTTATTCAGAAGAACAGCTGAATTATAAATTCAGCAGTCATCATCCCTTCAATCAATTCCGGCTTAAACTAACTGTAGACTTATTAACTAGGATTCAAGGATTAGATGCTGAACATATTATCCCGCCGAGAATGGCAACTGAAGAAGAGCTTGCTCTCATTCATGATCCAAGCTATATTGATGCAGTTAAAAAAGCAGGTCATGGTCAACTTCCAAAAGAAATCGCAGAGAACTATGGATTGGGTACTGAAGATACTCCTGTATTTCCGAATATGCATGAGGCGAGCTCCTTATTAGTTGGCGGCACATTAACAGCTGTCGATCAAGTGATGACAGGCAAGGCCCTGCACGCACTTAATCTTGGCGGAGGCTTGCATCATGGTTTTCGCGGAAAAGCATCAGGATTTTGCATTTACAATGATAGTTCAGTAGCAATTAAATATCTTCAAGAAAAATACAATGCCCGTGTTTTATACGTGGATACAGATGCGCACCATGGTGACGGCGTTCAATGGTCCTTTTATGATGATCCTAACGTGTGTACCCTGTCGATTCATGAGACAGGAAGGTATTTATTTCCTGGAACAGGAAACCTCAACGAGAGAGGCCAGGGATTAGGTTACGGCTATTCCTTCAACATTCCGGTTGATGCCTTTACTGAAGATGAATCCTGGCTGCAAGCCTACACTCAAGCCCTTAAAGAAGTGGCGGAATTTTTTAAACCGGATGTGATTTTGACACAAAATGGGGCAGACTCACATTATTATGACCCCTTAACACATTTATCTGCAACGATGAAAATTTACCGGGAGATTCCGAAGCTTGCTCATGAAATTGCGCATAAGTATTGCGGGGGTAAATGGATTGCTGTAGGCGGTGGCGGTTATGATATATGGAGAGTGGTTCCAAGGGCCTGGGCCCATATTTGGTTAGAAATGTCAGAAAACTCAAATTGTTATGGCAGTTTACCGGCTGATTGGATAGCATATTGGCAAAAGGACTCGCCTGTGGTATTGCCAAAGGAATGGGACGACCCTGAGAACTTATATACCCCGATTCCAAGAAAAGCGGAAATTACAGAAAAGAATTTAATTACGCTTGAAAAAGCATTGTATCCAATTCGAAATCAGCAAAAAAATTAATCAAATTACTTCAAAAAGGGCCACCAATAATTTGGCAGCCCTTTTCATTGTCTAAATTGGAGCTCAAAGAGTCTCCCTTGCTCTTCTCATTTATTTCGTGGATTGACGGTGTTCAATCCGGTGTGGAAGAACAACCGTGTGTTCACTTATTTGTTCTTTATTCATTAATTTTGTTAGTAGCCTCATCGCAACGGCACCAATATCATATAACGGCTGAACGACAGTTGTCAGCTGTGGTCGTACCATCAGAGACAGCCTTGTATTATCTGAAGTGATAACCTCAAAATCGGTAGGAATTTTATAGCCTTTGTCCTCTGCGCCATGAACCACTCCTAGGGCCATCTCATCAGCTCCAACTAAAATAGCCGTTGGTCTCTCAGCAGCATCTAGCAATTTTTCAATCGCTTCAATCCCTGAGTCATACGTATAGTCACCTTCAACAACAAGATCTTCATTATATGGTAGACCTGATTCTTGAAGAGCTCTTTGATACCCTTTGAGTTTTTTCTGGGCATTTTTTGGCTCGTGAAGAGGCCCGACAACAAAGGCGATATGCTTATGACCTTTTTCAATGAATTCCTTAACAGAATCAAAAACAGCTTTTTCGTAATCAATATTCACTGAAGGAATTTTTTCTGACTCTTCAATAGAGCCCGCAAGAACAATCGGCACAGGTGATTTTTTAAATTCCTCCACGTGATCAGCGGAAATATTTCCTCCCATGAAGACAATCCCGTCCACTTGTTTGCCAAGCATCGTGTTTAGCAAATGTAATTCCTTCTCTTTATTTTGATCGGAATTGCTTAAAATGATATTGTACTTATACATTGTGGCAATATCTTCAATTCCCCGGGCTAATTCAGCAAAAAAGATATTCGAGATATCCGGAATGATGACGCCGACGGTTGTTGTTTTTTTACTTGCCAATCCTCTTGCAACAGCATTTGGGCGATAGCCTAATCTGTCAATGACTTCTAAAACCTTTTTGCGGGTAACGGGCTTTACATTTGGGTTCCCATTGACTACACGGGAAACGGTTGCCATCGAAACATTGGCTTCTCTGGCAACATCATAAATAGTTATATTCACTAATAACACTCTCCTAAAACGTTCAATGTTTTCTTTATTTTACATCATCTAATTTAAATCTAGTCATTGTGATGAAATATACAATCATATTTATGTACTTAATGATACGACAAGATGAGTAAAGCCGCAATTACATGTGTCAACATTTTTCGCTAATTTTCTAAAAAATATCAAAAAAACCTCCTGCATGGATGCTGCAGAAGATTTTTTAATGAAGATTCCCATTAATAATTAATTCCTGACAAAGTTTGATGCGAGTAATTCATTATAGAAATTGTCAAATTGGTTAAGGTCCATTTGCTGCTGGGCATCGGAAAGGGCAACAGCAGGATCCGGATGAACCTCCGCCATCACTCCATCTGCTCCAATTGCAATGGCGGCTTTTGCACATGGAAGGAGTAAATCTCTTCTGCCCGTAGAATGAGTAACGTCCACGAATACTGGTAAATGTGTTTCTTGTTTTAAAATTGGCACTGCCGAAATATCAAGTGTATTTCTTGTTGCCCGCTCGTACGTTCTAATTCCACGTTCACAAAGTATGATTTGTCCATTTCCTTGTGCCATAATATACTCAGCAGCATTAATAAATTCCTCGATTGTTGCTGCAATTCCTCTTTTTAACAAAACAGGCTTATTGACTGCACCAGCAGCTTTTAGTAATTCAAAGTTTTGCATATTCCGTGCCCCAATTTGAATAACGTCAATATAATCAACCGCCATTTCAATATCAGCAGGATTGACAATTTCACTAATAACGGCCATATCGAATTCGTCTGCTACTCGTTTGAGAATTTTTAATCCTTCTACCCCAAGACCTTGGAAATCATAAGGAGAAGTTCTTGGTTTGTATGCCCCTCCACGTAGTAGCTTTAAGCCTTTTTCTTTCATTGTTTTTGCTACAGTTGCTACTTGCTCATATGACTCAACTGCGCACGGTCCGAAAACGAAATGCGTTTTTCCATCACCAATATTTTCACCTTTTAACGTAACAATGGTATTTTCTGGCTTTTTCTTTCTAGAGACAAGTAATGCCTTACTGTGGTCATCCTTTTGCAAATCAAGGCCTGCTTTAAAAATTTCCTTAAAAATATGATCGATGGTTGAATTTTCGAACGGACCATCGTTATGCTCCTTGATTACCTCAAGCATTTTTCTTTCACGGACTGGATCGTAACGATAAACTCCTTGATTTCCTTTTACCTGTCCAATCTCTTGGACGAGCTCAGCTCTTTCATTAATTAGCCTAAGTAGCTCCAAGTTAAGTTCATCGACACGCGCCCGCAATTGATCCAAATCATTTTTGCCCATCATTCGTCCCCATCCTTTCAGATGCAAATCAGTCTTATACAAAAGTTTGTTTATCCAAGCATAAGTAACTGGCTTACAAGCAAAAAATTTAAAATTTTATAATTTTTTAAATTAGGCTTTATTATAGCGGAAATATATTTCTTTGTCATCTCTTTTTTCTTTAACGATTAAACGCTTTTATGTGTTAAAGCGCATTAGATTTTATTTTATTAAAATATGTTCAAAACAACTATGATGTGCTACCTTTGCAGAAATTTATTAACTATGCCGATAAATACAACAACCTTATTTGTTTTCAGTCCTTGAATTGACCAAAGAACGATTCGTTATTTTCCAGTGTGAGGCGCTCCATAATGCTTTTCCGTTAGAAAAAAGAATCGCTTGCGGGGTTTCATGCTTAATCTGAAATTTCTCCGCTATTTCGTTAGACAACGGGCGTGATTCCTGAACAGCTAAATAAAATGTTGGAATATCCTGATGTTCATCTGCATATTTTTCATATTCTTTGTACGCCGCGTGACTAATTGGACAGGTTAAACTATGTTTTAAAAGATAAAATTTACTTTCTTTTTCTAATAGTTCATCGAATTGTTCAATGGAATCAATTTTCTTAAGCATACTAACAACCTCCATAAATAAACGGTGAAGTAATTTTATCACTTCACCGTTTGTATCACAAATAAACTGTTTTACTTGATAAAACATTAAAGTTTTACTTTGCTCTCTTCCTCGTCAAAAGCTTTTTGAGCTTCCTCCAACTTTTTTCTAATCGAAGTGCTATCTATTGTTCCGATGGCGATGGTTTTTTTGGAAGTTTTCTTTTCTTTTGGGTCAGAGATCGGAATATAAGTAATTTCCGATTCTTCATCGACAACATCTTGAGTGTTTTTTTTTCCTTTTACTTTATTTAATAGTTCAGAGGATTGCTGGACAAGCCCTTGAGAAAGAGAAGTAGTTTTAGATACCAATCCATTGCTTTTGTTCATCACATTTTCCCGCAATAAAACTGATTTATCCTTGATGGTCCCTGCTTGATTGGTTAAACTAGTTCGAAGCTCTTTGCCAGACTTAGGAGCCAAAAGCAGTGCAGCCGCCGCCCCAATCACTCCTCCAATTATTGCTCCTAGTAAAAAACTATTAGAAGATTCTTCTGTCCGAGTTTGATTCGTTTCACGTGATTCATATTCTCGATTGGACATAAATTTATATACCTCCTTAAATTTCTAATGAGATCTAACCTTCTTACCCTTGTCTGAGCCTATTTTGTTTTTTGCTTGCTTTCTGGCCTGCCAGTTATCCTTAAGTTCAAGCAAGACATTACTCCATTGAACGATTTGCGAGATTTTCTCTTTATTTTCATCAACTTGCTTATCAACTGAACCCGTTATGTTCTTAAGAGTATCATTAAATTTAGTGACTGTTGTTCCAACGTCCTTTACCGCATCCACCACACTATTTAAACTTTCGGATTTATGCTGAATATCTTCAGCAAGTGCATTTGTTTTTTGTAAAAGCTGCGTCGTTTCACTTGTCACACCCTCCAGTTGTTTTTCCAATCCTGTTAACGTTTTCGAAACACTTGTAAGTGTACCTTGAAGTGATTTAAGTGTAGTCGACAAGTAAATGACAAGCACTAAAAACGCAATTGCTATCAAGGCTACGCTTAAGTATAAAATAATTTGCATCGTGCACCTCCGCCTTAATCCTATCATTATGTATTACCCATCCAAGATGGATATAAACCTTGCTAATAATCTTATACTAGTTCCATATCTTTGTCTTGTTTTCCTGCCATTTGTTTAAAAAATTTCACCTTGAATTTGTTGTACAAGTATTATTTTTCTACATTAAAGCTACATTCGGGTACAATAAGAGAGTTATTACTTATTTTAAGTTGGAGGCGTTACTTTTGAAAGATCCTCGTATTGAAAAACTAGCGAATAATTTAATTAACTATTCTGTACAGCTCCAAAAGGGTGAAAAAGTATTAATTGAAAACTTTGGTCTGCAGCGTGAACTCGTAACCGCACTTGTGAAGGAAGCCTACGCGGCAGGTGGTTATCCATTTGTATTACTAAAGGACCAACAAGTTGACCGCTCTCTATTATTAGGTGCACAGGAAGAGCAGTTTAACATGATAGCGGAGTTTGAAGCAAATGTGATGAGCAAAATGGATGCATACATAGGGCTTCGTTCTGGTGATAACATCAATGAACAGGCCGACGTCCCAGCTGATAAAATGAAAATCCACGGAAATACGATTGGCAAAAAGGTTCATAGCAATATCCGTGTTCCTAAAACAAAATGGGTGGTTCTCCGGTATCCTACTTCATCCATGGCTCAGTTAGCAAAAATGAGCACAGAAGCATTTGAAAACTTTTATTTTGAAGTATGTAACTTGGATTATGGAAAAATGGATAAAGCCATGGATAGTCTTAAGGACCTCATGGACCGGACAGATAAGGTTCGCCTTACTGGACCTGGAACCGACCTTACCTTCTCGATTAAGGATATTCCTGCAATTAAGTGTGCCGGAAGATTAAATATTCCTGATGGAGAAGTTTATACGGCTCCCGTTCGTGACTCCATCAATGGGGTTATTACCTATAATACCCCTTCCCCATACCAAGGCTTTACATTTGAAAATGTGAAGCTGACCTTTAAAGAGGGAAAAATTGTTGAAGCCGAGTCTAACGATACCAGCCGCATTAATAAAATCTTTGATACAGATGAAGGAGCACGTTACGTTGGCGAGTTTGCGATTGGGGTAAATCCGTTTATCCTCAATCCAATGCAGGACATTTTGTTTGATGAAAAAATCGCAGGCAGCTTCCACTTTACTCCAGGACAATGCTATGATGATGCCTTTAATGGTAATCATTCAAATATCCATTGGGATATGGTGAATATCCAACGCCCTGAATACGGTGGCGGAGAGATCTATTTTGATGATGTGTTAATCCGTAAAGATGGACTGTTCGTCATTCCAGAATTAGCAGGATTGAATCCTGAAAACTTAAAATAACAGTAAAAGGATGCCGGCATGTCGGCATCCTTTTTAATTTAAGATAATTGTTTTTCGTAAGATTCCTGAAACTTCTGGATGTCGCCAGCGCCCATAAAAATAATAACACTGTTGGTATGTTCATTTAAGACAGAAGTAATTTCTTCAGTAATAATTTCAGACTCATCTATTTTATCTTGTAAGTCCTTGATTGTCAGCTTTCCCTGATTTTCCCGTGCCGAGCCAAAAATCTCACATAAATACGTTTTATCTGCAAGGCGTAAGCTTTCGGCAAAATCCTCTAAAAAGGCTTGGGTACGCGTAAAGGTATGCGGCTGGAATACAGCGACAATCTTATGATCAGGGTATTTTTGTTTTGCTGCCTGAATGGTTGCTTTAATTTCTGTAGGATGATGAGCATAATCATCAATTAATATTTGTGTGCCCATTCTTTTTTCAGAGAATCTTCTTTTCACACCTTGGAACGTGGTTAGCTGTTCCTTAACGACATCAACATTTATTTCTTCATAATGACACAATCCGATTACAGCAAGTGCATTTAAGACACTATGGTCGCCGAAGGTCGGAATGGAGAAGGTATCATAGAATGTATTACGAATAAAAACATCAAAGCTTGTTCCATTTGTCGATTTGACTAGATTTTTGGCCTGATAGTCATTTTCTTCGTCAAATCCGTAAAACAAAACAGGAACCTTTGCTTGGATTTTTTGCAGATGTTCATCATCGCCATAGGCAAATATACCTTTTTTTACCTGTATCGCCATTTCTTGAAAGGCTAAAAAAACATCTTCAATGTTGGCAAAATAATCAGGGTGATCAAAATCAATATTTGTCATGATAGCATAGTCTGGAAAGTACGATAAGAAGTGTCTTCTATATTCACAGGCTTCGAATACAAAATATTCTGCACCTTCTTCCCCCTTTCCAGTACCATCACCAATTAAAAATGAAGTAGGTCTAGCACCCGCAATTACATGTGCAAGCAGTCCTGTAGTAGACGTTTTACCGTGTGCACCTGTAATCGCTACACTTGTAAAGTTCTGCATAAAATCGCCTAAAAAGCGATGGTAACGTACAATAGGAAGTCCGAGCTTCATCGCCTCTTGAATTTCCTCGTGAGTATCAGGAAATGCATTTCCTGCAATAATTGTCATTCCTGGCTTGATATTTTCCTTTTGAAAGGGAAGGATCGTAATCCCTGATTGTTCAAGGGCATCCTGAGTAAAAAAGTGCTTTTCGACATCAGAGCCCTGCACCTGAAATTTCATATCATGTAGAACTTGTGCGAGCGCACTCATTCCAGACCCCTTTATACCTACAAAATGGTAAATAGTCATAGAAAGAACCTCCAACGAACGTAATACTGTAAAACAGTATATGACATCTGTTTTTATTTGCTAATTGCTGAGAAACTCAGAAACATTATAGATATTTTTTTAACTTAAAGAAAATCATTTAATTATTATACCATTGTTCGTTTATAAAAACTATTTGTGACCATTTCACTTTGAATCCACTCTGGTCATTTTATTATTTGTCCTTGTCTCCAAAGAATACAAAAGATTATTGAATTGTACTAGTCTTGAATAGCCTCTAAATCAGCCTCAGTTATTAATACATCACGTGGCTTGCTACCATTAGCTCCTGTAATATAACCGTTTTGCTCAAGCATATCCATTAATCTTGCTGCCCGGTTATAGCCAATTTTAAAGCGCCTTTGCAGACTTGAAGTGGAAGCACCACCTTGCTCAATAATAAATTCACAGGCCTCGTAAAAAAGTTCATCTTCGTCTTCCGTTACTTGTGCCTTTTTTAACAGCTCTTCTTGCTCAAACAAGTATTCAGGCTCCCGCTGCTCCCTCACATGGGCAACAACAAGATCAATTTCTTCATCAGATACAAATGTTCCTTGCAAGCGGACAGGCTTTGAGGAGCCATTTTCTAAAAATAGCATATCGCCGCGGCCAAGTAATTTTTCAGCACCACTTATATCAATAATTGTACGCGAATCAACCTGAGATGAAACGGAGAAAGCAATCCTTGTTGGTATATTTGCCTTAATTAATCCAGTGATAACATCCACAGAAGGTCTCTGTGTCGCAACAATTAGATGGATGCCGCAAGCTCTTGCTTTTTGGGCAATCCTACATATCGCCTCTTCTACATCTGCCGGTGACATCATCATTAAATCGGCTAATTCGTCAATTACGATAACAATAAACGGTAGCTTATCTGAATAGCGCTTATGCTGCATGGCTAGTTCATTAAATCGGTTGATATCACGAACACCCGTATGAGCAAAAAGTTCGTAGCGCCGTTCCATTTCATCGACAGCCCATTTTAACGCGGCAGTTGCTGCCTTCACATCTGTGATAACCGGGCTAACTAAGTGTGGAATTCGATTATATGGTGCTAACTCCACCATTTTTGGATCAATCAGTAAAAGCTTTAAATCTTCCGGGCTTGCTTTAAATAGCAGGCTAACTAAAATCGTGTTAATGCACACACTTTTTCCCGAACCTGTCGCCCCGGCAATTAATCCGTGCGGCATTTTCTTTAAGTCAGTTACAATCGGCTTTCCGGCAATATCAAGGCCAAGTACCGCCGTTAATGGAGAAGATGCTTCTTCAAAAACATTGGTCTGGATAATTTCATTAATGAGTACAGGCCTTGACTTTTGATTCGGAACCTCAATACCAATCGTATGTTTTCCTGGGATAGGTGCTTCAATCCGAATATCTCTTGCAGCAAGGCTTAATTTAATATCGTCACTTAAGTTGGTAATTTTGTTTACTTTAACTCCTGGTTCCGGCTGTACCTCAAAGCGGGTAACGGACGGACCTTGGGTCACGTTGACAACACTTGCCCCAACATTAAAGTTTTGTAGTGTAAGGTTTAAAAGTTCCTCTTGTTCTAATAACCATTTGGTATCCCTTACCTCAGTTACCGGCGGGCTTAACAAACTAGATTTTGGGAGTTCGAATAATCCATCATCCATCTTATGCGGGATTTCCTCCACTATGTCAGGAACTTGCTCATTAATCCGATTAACCTTCTCGAAAGGTTTGGTTTCGGTTGGAACCATTTGCTGATGTTCTAGTTCTTTTCTTCGTTTTCTTTCTTCCCAATTTTGTTTATCCTGCTTTAACATCATTACATTGAAAGGCAAATGGGATCGTTTTGGTGCTGATGGTTCTGGATCTGGTTCACGTTCAGGTTCAGGTTCTCGTTCTGATTCACGTTCTAGTTCTCGTTCTAGTTCTCGTTCTGGTTCAGATTCTGGTTCAGGCTTCCTTTCAAGTTCGATTTCGAGTCCAAGTGCAGCCTCTTCCACTACTTCTTTTTGGCCATAATCTAACTCGTCGGCTCGAGGTCCCTGAATGATTTCAATAGCTTCCTTAGCTACAGTTATAACCTCTTTTGTCTGATTGCTTTCCAGGGAATATTGTTCGTTAACCAGAAACTCATGGACTGCAGTTAAAGTCTCCTCTATCGCAACTAGATGGTCTTGCTGATTATCAGGATTCTCATCTAAAAAATGACTCAATTCATGCTCTACGACTGTGTTCGTCTTTTTCGGCCTGTTAAATCCGAAAACCGGTGAAGGTATTTCGGTTGGCTGAAACGGACCCCGATTTCTTCTTGGGGTTTGTTCTTTTTTCATAATAGGGACTTCATTTTTTACTGGCTGAACTTCCTTTTGTTCTATCTTCCTTCTCTCCTCAGGAAGCTTTTTCGTTCTCTTTTGGAGTCCTATCTCTTCCTTTACTTTTCTAATTACCTGCGGCGAAGGAGAAGGACGAACGCTCCCTTTTGGATATTGATAGGAAATTCTTGTATCTAAATCTTTTAGACTTTCATATTGGTTAACTAGTGGGAAATCATCCGGTTTATGATTATGTAAAATGTATTCGTCGTATTGTTCTTCATCATCTCTTTTGAATTTTTGGAAAAAGTCTTGAATCCAACTCAAAACTATCACTCTTTCTACTTTATCTATCATTCTATTTTAGCAGTAATTATTTTTTTTTCGACATTATTCTTAAGAATGAGTCAAAATATATTCAAATTGGATACATAAGGAAAGTAGTCATGAAAAAAGACCACTCTTTTTTTGTGATCCTTCTCCGAGTTGTTATTTATTTTTCCCCATAATAAAAATCGGCTCTAATTCCCCATCTTCATATAGAAATGACAACGCTGTGATAGGCACATGGCCGTTAGCAAAAAAGCTCATCGCCATTTGGGCAATAACGTCATAGCCTCGGTCATTACGGATATCAGCAATAATTAACACATCCTGATGGGGAACGGCAAGTACCATTGTCCCTGTTAGTCGCTTTTCAATATCATTTAGGAATCCCTTATTTAATATTCGAGTAGCATCATAGCCATCATTGGTGTTTAGAAAATAAAACGTATTCCCTGCAACCTGATCCTCTTTTAACGGGGTAGGAAGAGATCGTGCATTAAATAAGGCAATTTCCTTAATCCTGCTAGGGGACCATCCCTCTTTTTCCATAATACGTTTGTCAATTAAGCGATACGTGTTACCCATGTCATAGGCATAATAAATCTTGGTTTCCGCAGTATGTTCTTCGCTTAAAAATGGGACTCCCTCTTCTGCTTCAGTCGGAAAAGACGTTGAGCGAATGACAGGATATATTTTTCGCTCGTGATCGGTCAATTGGATGGGGTCCTCCATTGCTTGGAGTCCTTCTTCCACGTAGTAAACAATTTCATCGATGGCTTTTTCTTGTTTGACATGCCATTTAGCCACAATTCCAGGCAATGAGATCGTGATTCCCTTACCACTCAATTCACTTTCGATACGAAGCAGATCTTTTTCACGGTCATAAGAAATCACTCTATCTTTTCTAGCCAATCGTTCTTCTAATTCCCGTCGCATTTTCTTGCTATCCATTTTCATATTAAACCCACCATTTCTAGGAGCTGTAAATCCTATTGTACATTAAAAAACCCCCATCTCAAAGAAGATAGAGGGTTTCATCCATTTTATTTTAAACCTGAAATAAATCCTTCGATTTCCTCTTGCGTTTTGCGGTCTTTACTTACAAAACGGCCAAGCTCTTTTCCGCTTTCATACGCGATAAAGCTTGGAATTCCATATACGTCCACCTGTTGGCATAAATCAATAAATTGATCACGGTCAACATGTATAAAAGTAAATTCATTAAATTTTGCTTCTATTTCTGGCAGCACAGGTTCGATAAAGCGGCAATCCCCGCACCAGTTCGCTGAAAACATAAAGATTGTTTTTTCTCCGTCACGAAGTTGGGCAAATTGCTCCATTGACTCTAAGTTTTTCAAATTCAACGCCTCCGTTTGAATATATGTGTTTTAGGAACTTGCTACTGAAAGCATAACAACCATAATGCTTTTCAGTCCAATAATATGCACCTGATATATTTTCGCAAAAGAATGATCAGATACGATTATTGTGCCCAGAACCAGGCAAACTTTATAAGATTTATTCTTTTTCTGTCCAATTCCAATATTGGAATTTTCCTATTTGTTTCCTTACTTATATTTTTTACAGCATAAAAAATATAGAACTACTAGAAAATGCTATTTTCTATACGAAAAAAAACGAAGGGGGTCTCCCTCTCCGTTTTATTTTTCTGTTTTAACCGAATTGACAATTTCCATCATGTCCTTTGAATCATCATTCAAATTACTTGTTTTTACTTGTGTCGTTATTTTTGCTCCACCGACACCTATGGTTAGTTCATTTAAGTTATCATCCTTCAACTGCTTAATTGTCAAAAAGCCAAGTTTATTATCATGTGTAAATTTTTCGTTCGTATCAAGAGCTTTATACTGGTCAACCGTTGCTTTATAGTTAACATCACTTGAGGTTTCTTCTTGCGGATTAATAAAAAGAATATAGGTGTCAGCACCCTTTTTTAAAATGATATTAGTAGGAGATTCATCTTTTATTTCGTAACTGGCAGGTAAATAAAAATGAATTTTTCCACTTTTTTTATTTGGCTTTTTTTCCTTTTCATTAAATGTTGTCTGTACCGTTTTTATAGTTGTCTTACTTTCTTCTTTAAAGGTTGCTTTGTTACAAGCAGTTAATAAAAGAACCGATAGTAAGAAAATAGTAATGGTTTTGAAGAAATTCAGATTTTCCGCCTCCTAATAACACGAATAAAGTCCTATTTCCATCATACCTGCCAGAATATTCAAATGACAAGACTTTTGTCGATTTTTGCGGTCGAAAAATAAGTTATCTTTCTCGTTGATAGGTAAATTGTCCGACTAGCAGGTTCATTAGATGGGAAAACATTTCCACACGGTTAATTCTTCCATTTGTAAAAATCCCAACTGCCCCTTCATGTTTTCTTACATTTTGCCTTTTGGCGTAGTCATCCATAACCGGGCCGAGCTCTTCGCCTGCTCTAAGTCTTGCTGCTACTTCTTCAGGAAGAAGGAATCTTGCACCACCGGCAATAATCGGCTCCATTTCGTTTGAAGCAAGAGCTCCCCAGTTACAGAGCAGCAAACCGTGGCTCGTTTCTTGTACTCCTCCCTCAAGACCAATCCCAATATCGCCGTTTCCTTGCGTTAAAGCACCTACGGCTCGATTGATCGCTCCCTTAATCGTTTCTTCATCAGAAAACGGCTGTTCGTTTACACCAGATGGAATATCTACCGAGATAAACTCTGCTACTTGGAGAGAAAAACTATTTTTTACAGCATTAATTTTTGCTGGATTTTTTGATCCGATGATAATTTTCATAACGGTAATCTCCTTTTCAACATTAAAAGGAGACATATAATTATGCCCCCTGGAATATTAACTGTTTGATTTGATGGTATCTACCGTTGTTTGGTCACAAGCTTTTACCAATTTTACCACTAGTTCTTTTGCGGCAGCGTAATCATCAACATGGACGATAGAGGCATGTGTATGAATATAGCGTGAACAAATACCGATAACCGCACTTGGAACTCCTTCATTGGATAAATGAACACGCCCTGCATCTGTACCGCCCTGGGAAACAAAATATTGATAGGGGATATTGTGTGTTTCTGCTGTATCAAGAACAAACTCGCGCATACCGCGATGTGTTACCATGGTGCGATCAAGGATACGAAGTAGGGTTCCTTTTCCTAATTGACCAAATTCATTTTTATCTCCACTCATATCATTTGCCGGGCTTGCATCTAACGCAAAAAAGATATCAGGATTAATCATATTAGCCGCAGTTTGAGCGCCGCGCAAACCGACTTCCTCCTGAACCGTTGCTCCGGAATAGAGGATATTTGGTAAAGTCTCGTCTTTTAGTTCCTTGAGCAGTTCAATCGCTAATCCACAGCCGTAACGGTTATCCCAAGCCTTCGCTAAAATCTTTTTTGGATTTGCCATTGGCGTAAATGGGCAAATTGGCAGGATTGCCTGACCAGGTTTGATCCCGATTCTCTCGGCGTTCTCACGGTCATCTGCTCCGATATCAATAAGCATGTTTTTCATTTCCATTGGTTTATTTTTCTTTGATTCGTCTAATAGATGTGGTGGAATCGACCCAACAACACCAATGACCGGACCATTTTTGGTCATCACTTGAACACGCTGGGCTAGAAGAACCTGGCTCCACCATCCACCTAACGTCTGAAACCGAATCATCCCATTATCTGTAATCGAAGTCACCATGAATCCCACTTCATCCATATGCCCCGCCACCATCACGGTTGGTCCAGTACCATTTCCTTTTTTTACACCAAAAATGCTTCCTAGCTGATCTTGGATAATTTCATCAGAGTATGAAGAAAGCTGTTCCCTCATAAATTTTCTTACTAAATGCTCGTTTCCGGGTGCACCGGGCAGCTCTGTTAACGTTTGAAAAAGCTTTAAGGTTTGTTCGTTCATTGTGAAACTCCTTTTGGTCATTTTTTAATTCTACGAATAAATTTTATTTTACAGAAATTTTTGACCGCTTACCAATATTTCATTTCAATATTTGTAATATTACCTTGTTACTTGCAAATACGATATACTGAGAGGAGAATCTTGGATGTAATCTTTTCCAATTAATTTTTTGGAGGTTTTTGCAAATGAACTGGAAGTCGTTTATCCTAGGTGCTGCGGTTGGTATCATTGGGGGATATGCCGCTCACGAAGTCATTACTCAAAAGATAAAAGTCTCACCTGAAAAAGTATTAGAACAGGTAAAAAAGCAATTTAAACAGAATGGACCTATTAGTGGTTCATGGATACATATGGAAGCAGAACCGTATGAAAAATACCAAATCCATTATAAAGTTTACAAGGGAGGCATTTCAAAAAATAACAACGGCTCTAATGAACAGTATGAATTTATTGCCGACGCTCAAACAGGAACCCTCATAGATATATGTCGTTTATCCAATGAAATAGTATCTTGATGAAAGAAAACTCGCCACAATTGAACTGCACCCCC
The DNA here is from genome assembly GCF_031988165.1 of Neobacillus sp. Taxonomy (NCBI): domain Bacteria; kingdom Bacillati; phylum Bacillota; class Bacilli; order Caryophanales; family Bacillaceae; genus Neobacillus; species Neobacillus sp. The sequence goes on along the minus strand of NZ_DALZYO010000005.1, from coordinate 89,887 downwards.
ATTTTTGGTGGTCACTTCACAATCGGCGAGTTTTCTTTATCTTAATCGTTTAATACTCTCTGCTATTTGTCCATCTGCTCCCCATTTGACTGCACGGTAAAAGGCGTCATGGTAAAACGTGAACCAGGCGTTTTTTTCAAGTGCATAGGGAATCCACTTTTCTTTTGCTGCAATCGAATCCATTGGGTAATCATCATAGGCCATTACCCAAAGACTATTTTGATGAGCGTGTGTCGCCATCAAATCAGCCATATGAATCGCCATTTCTCCTTCGTCCTCAATGATAAGGATGGAAAGTCCATTACTATGTCCTCCGACATGGACCAACCGAATTGGACCAAGACTCCATGTTCCATCAAACGTTTCAACCTGAGCTTCTATCGCTTCCCAATTTTCTTTCCAATATGTATTTTTCGAACGGATATTAGGGTTGCGCATTTCATCCCATTCGATTTGTGAAGAAATGATTTTTGCATTAGGAAAGACTGATACGTACTCTTCATCCACAAGCTTTGTCAAACCGCAGGCATGGTCAAAATGCAAATGCGTCATTAAGACATAATCAATTTGCTCCACATTTAAGCCTAAGGACTGTAAAGATTCGTCAAGCTCGGATTCTTTCGTTACTCCATAATTCCTTAGTTGTTTCTCTGTTAACTTTCCTTTGCCAATGCCTGCTTCGACTAATATATTTTTCCCATCGATTTGGATCAAAATCGGGTCAGTAGGCAATTCAATTTGGTTCTTTTCATTTGGCGGATATTTCCTTGACCATAGCGCTTTGGGAACGACCCCAAACATAGCACCGCCGTCTAAATTGGTAATACCCCCTGATAACCACGTAAGTGAAACATGTCCAATCTGTAATGTCTCCATCATCCCAACCTCCTTATTCCCCTATTTTACCATTAGCTGATTATTAATAAAGTGAAACTTCCTTCAATCATTGGGGACCTTACTGCCCATTTATGCTGGAGAAAACAAAAAAGGACAGCTCTCTTAAAGAACTGTCTACTTTATTAATTCTGATATTTAACTTCACAACGATAAATACGATTCCCTTTTTCGGAAAATTTCTCTTCATATTCTGTCATGATATTTCCTTCATAGCCACTTTTATGAAAATCAAGACTAAGGTATTTCAATAATAACCCATATTCAGAGAAGCTCATCAGCGAGTATTCAAACAATCCTTGATTGTCCGTTTTAAAATGAATTTCTCCGCCATCGACCATGATATCTTCATAAAGCTTTAAGAAGTCTTTATAGGTTAATCTTCTTTTTTCATGACGGATTTTCGGCCATGGGTCAGAGAAGTTCAAATAAACACGATCTACATCATTTTTCGCAAAATATTTCCCTAAATCAGCAGCATTGACATTTAGAAGCTTTAAATTCGGTAAATCCGCTTCAATTAAACGATCCAAAGCCGCTACGATAACACTATCGTATAATTCAATTCCCATATAGTTTATTTCTGGATTGGCTCGTGCCATTTCCGTTATGAATCGGCCTTTTCCGGTGCCAACTTCAATATGAAGCGGCTGATCCTTTTCAAAAACTTTATGCCAATTACCTTTGCTGTTTTCTGGATTTGCCACAATATATTGTGAGTGTTGCTCTATTTTGTCCTTTGCCCAAGGCTTATTCCTAAGTCTCATTTTAGCACTCCTAGTAAAAATTATAGTTCAAACCATATCACGCTAAATACACGCATGCAAGCTAAATTAAATGGTAATTAAGGAAAGAAGCATATGTATAAACAAGAAAAGAATTCACAACCTAACTGTGAATTCCTTTTTAAATTCCCACTTTGAAAGGATGTGCTTTCATGCCATTAAATCATAATGACCAAGTAACCTTATTAAAAGATATCTTAAACAATCATCAAACAGATTGCTGTGGATCCGTAGCAGAGTGTGAACAATTGGAACGCCTGGTAAAATCACTGATGGTAAACACTCAAGTTGATGAAAATATTAAAAACATTTTGCAGGAGGTCTACCAGTATAGCCAGCACGGAGCGCAAACTGCTGATTTGGATCAGCATATTTTATCCAACCAAAATAATTTATCACAATGGGTAAACAATATGGATCAGTTTTCTTAGCTAGAGGATATCGTTTAAAAACGTTATCCATTTGTTCATTTCTTCCAGGCGATTTTTACTTTTATACCACTGAATCGATGTTAAGGTTTGAAGAGCAACATACCATTTCATTCGTAACCTTAAATGATCGGTAAGCCTTTTTCCGTACATGTTTAGCCAATCTTGCCAGTTTTCTTCTGGAATATACCAATAAAGCAGTAATCCTAAGTCAACGGCCGGGTCGGCAATCATCGCCCCATCCCAATCAATCAAGTACAACTGGTTGTCCTCCGCGAGCAGCCAGTTGTTATGGTTCACATCGCCATGGCAAACGACTTTTTCCTCGCAATAGACATTTACTGCTTCCTTCTTTAAAAAGCTCATCGCCTTTTGCACTTCCGTTAAGGATAACACCTGTTCATCCAACTCATTTACCACCGATTGAAAAAAGGTTTCCGGCAGCAATGGTGAAGTCTCTAACCGACTAAGCATTCCCAGCATCGGCTCTGAACGGTGAATTTTCTTTAATAACCTGGCCACAAGCTCATGGTCCATCTCAAACGGCTTTAGTTCACGGCCTTCTAGCCATTGTTGTGCCGTTATAACATCTCCGTTTTCCAATCGTTTCGTCCAAACAAGCTTTGGGACAATACCCTCTGCTGAAAGAACCGCAAGGAATGGAGAAGAATTCCGCTTTAAAAAAAGCCTTTGATCCTCATAGCTTGCATAAAAGGCCTCTCCCGTTGCGCCCCCAGCAGGGATTATTTCCCATTCTTGTCCTAGTATATGTTCCAAAATTGTTCACCTTCAATTTATGCCGTTCTAATGGACTTAATTACCCATCTTATTCAGTGGGAAAACCTATGCTGCCGAAGGTTTATTTAACCACAATCATATCAACAGCTTTACTTTTTCATAAAGAAAACTCGCCGATTGGCGAGCCCCTAAGGGCGGTTCATAAGGGGTAGTTGCCCTTATGTCCGATAGAAAAGTTATTCTTTCTTATCGGAAAATAAAAAAAAAGCTATTGATACCATTCCATTCAATAGCCATCTTTATAAATTTTATCTCCAATTGCCTTTTTTCGTCAAGTAATCTTGAGAAACTATTTTTTTAGTAAAACATAAAGCGAAACAGGTTCCATCGTGATTTCTTCTTTAATAGGATCATATTTGGAAGAAATTCCCACATAATCATGATCAGCCAAAATCGACCATTCTCCCTCAGGAAGGGAAATGGATTGCTGCTTGGAGCACGGATTAATCAACAAAAGAACCTCATGTGGATCCTTGTGTAATACGCATCCTATCAGCGGTTCAGCTATTAGTAAGGGGTGGATATTGTTACGGATTTCAACCGCCGTTCTCATTCGGAAACAAGGAAAGGCTTTACGAATTTGAATGAGTCCTTTTATATAATTCACATTCTTTATAAACTGACTTTTCCGGTCCCAATCAAGCTGATTAATATGATCAGGGGAGCGGTAGCTATTTCCATCACCCAGTTTTGTTCGAAAAAACTCCTGCCCGCTGTTAAGAAAAGGAATCCCTTGGGACAATAGGACAATTCCTGTAGCAAGCCGGTGATATTTCATCCGCGTCAAGTCATCCCCTTCAGGGAGACATGAAAGAAGTTTATCCCATAGTGTATGATTATCATGGCATTCAATATAATTCACGGATTGAAAGGGTTCATTAAAGAGTCGATTTTCTTTCTTTTGAAAACCAATGCTTCCTGTGATGACCTCGAAAGCAGTGGCTCGATAATGTTCATTCCCTAAGGCATATCCTTTATCAAACAAGTTAAAGGTACTGCCTTTAATCGTGTCGCGAAATTTATCATTGAACTGAGCAACTTGAGGCATTTTCGCCTGATTGGCAATAATCGCTTTTTGTTCGTGAGGAAGGGGGGTATTGAGGTTCCACCCCTCGCCGAGTATGATCGTTCCTTTTGCCAAACTTTCACACAGTTTACAGATTTCAGACATGGTCTCTACATCCAATATCCCCATTAAATCAAAACGAAAACCATCAATATGATATTCCTCCTGCCAATACCGCACTGAATCAAGAATAAATTTCCTGACCATTCTTCGTTCGGAAGCAATATCGTTTCCAACACCTGTACCGTTAGAGGGCAATCCCATTTCATTATGGCGAAAATAATAGCCAGGGACTACTTTTTCAAAAGAGGAATTTTCACGAATAAAAACATGGTTGTAAACCACATCCATTATCACGCGGAGATCGCTACGATGAATCTGATCAATTAATTGTTTCAATTCGATAATTCTTGTATAAGGATTCGAGGGGTCGGTGGAAAAACTGCCTTCGGGAGTATTGAAATGAAGGGGATTATATCCCCAATTATAGGCTTTATTTCTTTCCAATTCATCAATACCAGCAAAATCATTAAATGGGAGGAATTCAATATGGGTAATTCCTAAATCTTTTAAATAGGATAATCCAGTTGGCCCACCGTCAATCCCCTTGGTATTTAGCTCTCCGCCACCAAGATAGAGTCCTTTATCGTGGATTCCACTGTTTTCATGAATACTGAAGTCTCTAATATGAGTTTCATAAATAATCATATCCACCGGACTTTCAAAGGCAGATAACCAATATTTTTGCCCACGGCTTTTCTCAAGCTTCACAATAGCCCCTTGCTCCCCATTGGCTGTCACAGCCTTCGCATATGGATCAACAGCCTCTCGCCACTCCTGATTCACTTGAATGAGAAAACTATATTGAAAGAACTCTAAATCCCGGTTGACTCCCACTGACCATACACCAAAATCCTCCCGTTTCATCTTGAGCATTTCGGAAAAATGACTGTTTGGCGGAAGTATTTTTAATTTCACTTGAGTGGCAGTTGGTGCCCAAAGTTTAAAACGAGTTTGATTGGCAGCAAAGGTCACGCCAAGATCATTCCCGCCATAATAAAATTTATTATCAAATGACTCCGTTCGAATCACTGCACCTATCTGCAGGTCTGTTTTGCCCCCATGTTCATCCATGATCCAATATTGCTTACCAAATGAAAAATCCCCTGCTAGCTGACAAATATATTTTTGATTATGTTCAATCTGGCTTTTGCTAATGATTGACAGTGGGCTCTTCTCAGAATCATAAATAAGAAAGAATGAGGACGACAGACCTTGATGATATGAAAGTGGAAGAAGTACCGTAATGATATTCATCTCATCCAAGTAGGCCAGAAATTTTCGTTCAGAAGATATCATTCGAGCTCCTCTCTTTCAAGTCAACTTCATTCTTATTTTTTCTTCTTGTTAACACCTGCAATCCTTTAACCTGGATATCTATATTTAATGGGGTATAACCAATATGCTCTCCATCACCATGGACATACAAGGAGGCGGACGAGTGGATAGACACCATTTTTCCCTTAAATGTCTTTACTTCTTTAAAATGTATGTGCTTTCCCCAAAAAACACTGATGAAAACAAGTAATAGCTTCCATCTTGATAACTGTTGGAGAACCGTAATATCAAGCTGGCCATCATCCGGTTGTGCGTCAGGGGCAATCTTCATCCCTCCGCCATAATATGGTTGATTGGAGACAGTAACAAACCATGTTTTTTCAAATATATGCTTTTGCCCATCAATTGATAAATCAATTGTTGCTGTTTTATAAGTGAATAATTCTTTTAACAGAAAAAAAACATAAACCAAACGGCCGAGGGATAGCTTATTTAACACTGCCTTTATCCGCGAATGATTCACTTTATAGGCAATGATTGCATCAAATCCTGCACCCATATTGTTAATAAAATAGTGTTCAGTATTATCTTTCATGATCATTTTCCCAGCATCAATTAATGCTGGCTCATGTTTCATCAGCCGAAGTAGCACTTTTAAGGCTTCTAATGGATCGGAAGGAATTAAAAATCCTCTTGAAAAATCATTCCCAGACCCGCCTGGGATAAATCCAAGTGTTATATTATTATGCTTGATGACACCATTCATGACCTCATGCATTGTTCCGTCACCGCCAACTGCAATAATGATTTTTTCGTTATCATTTTTGACGGCAATTTGACTGGCAAGTTTTTTAGCATGACCTGGATATTCAGTGAAAAATGCCAGATAGGGAACCTGTTCAGCCTTAAGCTGCGCTTCAATTCCCCCCCAAATTTTAAAACAATGACCGTTTCCCGCTTTTGGATTAATAATAAAGTAAATGTAATTCATAAAACCAACCTTTATTTATAAAATTCTATGATTGCAATGGGAATCTATTTATTGCTTCATATTTCGGTGTTTGGTGAAGATGTGTTTGGTATAAAACGATTTCATCTGCTTGAAAAGGCAGTGGTTCGGGCTGAAGTTTATTCCACTCGTCCAGCAGTTCAATTTGAAATACTGAGGCCCCGTTCCACTTTCGTGCAAGTGTTATATGGGGTCGGAAGGGTCTTGTCTCTAGTTGAAATCCTGCCTCCTCGCAGGCAGAAAATACTTTTTTTCTGATAATCTGTAGCTCCTTGCTTTCCTCGGTATCCGCCCAAAATACCCGCGGAGAATCTTCCGCCCCAAAAAATCCTAGTTTGTTAATTTTCAACGGCAGGGCTTTTGCATCCTTTAAAGCCTTTTTCACGTTTCGTACTGCTGCATCTAGTTTTACTGTTTCAGCACCGCCAAGAAAGGTCAATGTAATATGGATATCTTCATAGTGGACCCACCGGCTAAAAGAGATGATTTCCTTTAATTGACTGATACGATTTTTCATGATTAATTTCGTGTCATCGGGAATTCTTACAGCAAAGAAATAGTGGTTTCGCTGCTCCATTTTATTCATTCCTTTTTCTCAATTTTAGTCTATTTTCTCCTAATTGTATCTATTTGCAGACGAAGTTAACCGATATTTTTTACAATGATAAAAAATATATTTATGATGGAGATAGAAAGAATAAGAAAGGAAGGTCCTTGCTAGAGGAAGGAATTCTCGTTGGCCGGTCCTCTGGTGCAGCTTGCTTTGCTGCTGCAATAGAGATCGCGAAGCACCTTTCGTCTGATCAGGTGGTCATTTGCATTGCCTGTGAGATGGGAGGAAGATATTTATCGAGTGATTTGTTTCAGTTTAACTAAACTTTTGAAAAAAGACGTGTCGCAGGTTGCTAACACGTCTTTCTTTACTATAATAAAAACTCGTGCTTAAGATTGCCACATTGTTTGGCAATTTCTCTCTCAAATAGTTCTTGCAGTTTTCTTGTTACAGGTCCAGTTAAACCTTCTTTGACTTTTTTTCCATCTATTTCAACAATCGGCATGACCTCGGATGTCGTGCTTGAGAGAAATACCTCATCCGCCTGCTCTAGCTCTTCGAGAGTAAATGTTCGTTCCTCAACCTGAACATTGTTGTCCGTGCAAACCTGCAAAATCACATCTTTCGTAATGCCCTTCAAAATTAAATTATTCGATTCATGGGTAATAACAACGCCATTTTTAACGATAAAAACATTCGACGAGCTTCCTTCTGTCACATCTTGTCCACGATGCTGGATTGCTTCAAAGCAACCTTCATCAGCTGCTTTCTGTTTGGCTAATAAATTGCCCAGCAAATTTAAACTTTTAATGTCACAGCGTAGCCAGCGAATATCCTCCATAATGATTGTTTTCACACCCGAATTTAAACTATCCTCTGGTCTAGCAACTTCCTTCGTATAGGCTACAAGAGTTGGTGTTACATCCGCAGTTGGAAAGGCATGATTACGTGGGGCAACTCCCCTTGTAATTTGCATATAAATGGTTCCAAGATGAAGCTTATTTTGTTCAATGAGTTCTTCAAGAGATTCCGTTAATTGATCAATTGTGTATGGGATATATATGCCGATACTTTCGGAACTTTTGACAAAACGCTTCAAATGTTCCTTGGCAGTAAACATTTTTCCGTTATAGACACGGATGACTTCATACACCCCATCGCCAAATTGATAGCCACGGTCCTCTACATCCACTTTCGCTTCCGACCGGGCAATCATTTTCCCGTTTAAAATTGCATACTTCATTCTCCCATTTCTCCTCTGATTTACTTATTCATTTTGTGCAAGCTCATAAATGGCTTGTGCATAAATCGCTGTTGCTCTCAGTAAATCCTCTATATACATATATTCGTCTTTTTGGTGTGCAATATCTGGTCTTCCAGGAAATAATGGACCAAACGCCACACCCGCTTTTAGCGAACGGGCATAGGTACCTCCTCCGATCGCAATTAACTCCGCCTTTTCTCCTGTTTGTTCTTCATATACTTTTTTCAAGGTTTGAATCAGAAATTCTTTTTCGTCGACATGATGTGGTTTAGAGTCAGAAAAGTTTTCAATCTCGAAGCCTTTATTTAACAATAGATCATCTAGCTTCGTTTTTGTTGCTTCCATTTTGTTAGTCACAGGATAGCGGCATGTCATTCCGATTCTTCCACCAGAGTCCTTTGTATAGGAAAGCTTACCAGGGTTGATGGTTAATTCTCCAGAAATATCATCTGAATAAGCGACACCAAGATTGACACCGCGTGAATCGTTAAAGAAATAGTCGGAAACGAATTGGAAATAATGTGCGGCTTTCGCATCTAAACCTAGATTAGAAAGAAATTCTCCTAAAAACAATCCGGCATTTGTCCCATTCTTGGGCTCCATTCCATGGGCAGAGATACCTTTCACTTCTAATATTAATTCTCCGTTTTCGATATGGTAATCATGTTCTAGCTCATGTTGCTTCATAAAATCTTCAAATTGCTGGACGACATCATCTTGATTATCCTTAATCAAAAGGGTTGCTTTGGCATGATCGGGAACCATATTGTATCTTTTTCCAGAAACAAAGCTCACGACCACAACATTTGTCACAGGTATATCTTGTAACATTTTTTTCTGAACGAAATCAAAATCGGCAATCCCTTTTTCCGCATTAATAATTGGGAAATCAGCATCAGGAGCAAATCCTAGCGTCGGCATTTCTTCATGCTTAAAATAATGATCAACACAGCGCCAGTTACTTTCTTCGTCTGTACCAATAATCATCCGAACACGCTTCTTAAGCGGCAAACCAAGTTCTTTCACAATTTTCATTGCATAATACGCCGCCATTGTCGGCCCCTTGTCATCTAATGCACCGCGGGCAAAAATTTTCCCATCGCGAATTTCTGCTCCATAAGGATCACTTGACCAGCCATCCCCTTCTGGAACGACGTCCACATGGCAAAGGATACCGAGCAGTTCTTTCCCTTCGCCAAATTCTAGGTGCCCTGCAAGATTGCCCACATTTTTCGGTGTAAAGCCATCCCTTTCACCTAGCTGAAGCATAAAATCTAGCGCTTCTTTTACTCCTTTCCCTAGCGGTGCATCATCCGTTGCATTTTCTTCATCCAATAGGCTTCTAATATGTAATAAATCCTGAGTGTCCTTTATAAGAGCCTCTTTTCTTTTTTCCACTTCACTTAGCCAATTCAATTGTGCCAATATTGTTTACCCCCTGTACAAGATATTTACCCATTATTAACAATATCATTATTGCAAATATCTAAGCAATTTTGCTTAAGAAAAACACTGTTTTTTTTTAGTAGCATATATGCCATAAAAAAGAGAAATATTTAATTAAAAATTCAGATAATTTATCATAATCCAAACAATGTACACCATAACTTATAGTATGAGAAAAATAAAGGAGGCGGCAAATTCAAATTATTTTTAGTAGTTATTAAAGTTTTGTAATTTTTTTCTATAGTGGTAGAAATTTTCAGAAATTGTGGGTACAATAAGAATAGATGTATGACATCTAAGAACTCACTTCAACCCATCTAAAGAAAACTCGCCGATTGGCAAGCCGTTAGGCGAAGTCAAAGGCGTAGTTGCACTTATGCCTGATAGGAATGTTATACTTTCCTATCGGCCAGAAAAAAGGAGATGGCTGCGCGGAAAAGAAACTACATATTTCTTGAAGAGTAATCTTCAAAGAGGCTGTCGGTAGAGGGATTAAGCCATAGGTTTGAAAAAAGGATAGGGAGTGGTTCTTTGAAACCTTCAACTAACCGGATGTTAAACCGCATCAAATGTATCTACATGTTTATCCGCAATAACGGCACTGTCACAACACAGGAACTTGTAGAGGAATTTGGTATCACTCCTCGCACCATACAACGAGATTTAAATGTCTTAGCCTATAATGACTTGGTCATAAGCCCAAGCCGCGGAAAATGGACGACTACCCAAAAGAAAGTGAAGATGTCATCTTAACATTAAAAATAAACTTTAAATGATATTCATAAAAAATGCACGCGCAATCTGCGTGCATTTTTGTTTTTCAAATAATAATTTATCGCTATTCTTGTAATTGTGTAAAAGAATTAATCTTGTTAAATTCTTGCTCGCTTAAGATTCCCAGCTTCTTAAAAACATACGAATAAATGAATATCCTCCGTTGCAATCGAAGGCTAGTAATCATATAAATCAACCTCCTAGTTTAATAAATTATATTCACCGCCCCCAAATAAGTTTCCTTTAGCCAAAAAAATACTTATATTTTCTAGTCAAACTTCTATATCTAGTTGACAGGGATCAAAAATATGATATATTAGTATAAAATTACTTTAGTACTTAAAAGCGTCTAAGCATAAAAGAAAAGTAGGTAAAATCATCATGAATAATAATCATCAGGAATTAAAAAAGGGGCTATTGCCAAGGCATGTCCAGTTTATGGCTTTAGCAGGTATGATAGGAACAGGAATTTTCAAAGGGAGTTCCGACACATTGAATATTGCCGGACCGGGTGTTGTGTTCACTTATTTATTTGGTGGACTAATATTACTTGTTATTATGGCAGCATTTGGGGAAATGGCGATAGCTTTTCCAAATTCCAATGTTCAACATCTAGTTAACAAAGCATTTGGATTCCAGTATTCGTTTATCATCGGTTGGCTTTATTGGATCAACTGGACGATCGTAACTATTGTGGAATTATTAGCAGCAGGAAGTTTTCTGCAATTCTGGCTTCCTTCAATACCTTTATGGCTTCTCAGTTTTTTCTGCGCAGCAGTCATCGTAGGAATCAATTTATTTCAAGTGAAATATTACGGGGAGCTTGAGTTTTGGTTTGCTGGAATTAAGATCATTGCCTTGATTGCTTTTATTATTTTAGGCTGTTTACTTCTTTTGGGTATTATTCCAAGCACTATACAGGATCCATTCTCGAACTATACTGCCCATGGTGGATTTTTCCCGCACGGAATTAACGGAACCTTAAGTGCCCTTTTAGTCGTCATGTTTTCCTACGGCGGTGCAGAATTAATTGGCGTAGCTGTAACTGAGACAAAAGATGCAGAGCGTGTCCTGCCCAAAATTATTAAAGGAGCCGTATGGCGGGTTATCATTTTTTACATTATGCCTATCCTTATTATATGTGGAATCACGCCATGGAACAAAGTCTCTAGCGTAGATAGTCCTTTCGTTCAGGTTTTCAGTATCACAGGATTACCAGGTGCTGCACATATTATGAACTTTGTTCTTTTGACAGCCGTACTCTCCGCGGCTAATTCTGGTATTTATGCCACTTCTAGAACTTTATTTTCGATGGCACAAAGCGGGGTTGCACCTAAACGCTTAGCAAAAACATCTAGTAAGGGCACCCCATTTAATGGGATTTTGATCACAAGTGTATTTATTTTAGGAGCTGTTTACTTAGCCTATTTAACTCCCAGTCAGGTCATTGGTTATCTCATGACCATCCCAGGCTTTACCGTCATGATGATTTGGATTAGTATTTGTGCAGCACATTTAAAGCTAAGACCGCAATACAAAAGTCAACCAGCCTTTAAGGTAAAATGGTTTCCCATCACGACCATCTTTGCAATGGGATCTTTGAGTGTTATCTTAATTGGGTTCCTATTCAATTCAAATAATGTCATCGGTTCATCCGTAAGCATTGCAACAATTGGATTTCTTATCATTCTCTCTTTTATTCATAAGAAAACTAGTGTTAATGAAATTACCGTTTAAAGATAGCCACAAATCTGAGCCAGCAAATATATATCTTGCTGGCCTTTTTACCCTTCCGTTTTGCCGATTTACCCCTCACATTCCTCCTTTTACCCGTCAACTCACTTCCAGACCACCGTCCCAAGCAGGCAAAAAGCCAGGCGACTGGCCTGGCTCAGGTAACTATCTCTTATCTAAGTTAAGGTGTTGCTTATTTTTGGCTTGGATCTTCGACATCCGACTCCACAAAAAGTTTCAGTGCGGTCAGCTTATTCTGCCAATATAATTCAAAAAATTGGAGCCAATCTTTTAATTCATTTAGTGGTTCTGGCTCAAGCTTGTACCTTGTTTCCCTGCCGACTTTTCGCTCTTTAACTAATCCGGCATCTGCTAAAATGCGTAAATGCTTGGATACAGCCGTTCGGCTCGTTGGGAAGTGGCTACTAATAGCGGTAACAGGCATCTCGTCATGGCTAAGAAGTTTCAACAGCTTTCGCCTTGTCGGATCTGCGATAGCTTGAAAGACATCATGCTTTGCAGAAGAAGCAGCCATTTACGCCTCAACAAATGCCTTTAATTTTTGCACAAGACCTGCCCAGCCCTGATTCATGTTTTCACGAATTGGGGTATGTGGAGCACCAAACTCTGTAACTTTATTTGCATCCCACCCGCCATGAATGAGGGTAAATTCTGTTTTTCCATCCAGTTCATTTAATTCAAATGTAAGTGTCCAATCTTTTCCCCAATTAAATGAAAGGCTATTAGGAGGATCGATATGTGTAACTTTACATGGAGACATCCCAAACTGGCCCGCGTTTATATGAAATTCATGACCTTCTACTGGTTTAAAATCATTTGGCATAAACCAGGTAGCGATTCCTTCTGCTGTAGCAACCGCGTCCCATACTTTAGCAATAGGCGCATTGTAAACAACCGTGTACTTTATATCCTTTAATGTTGCTTGTGTCTCATTTCCCATTGAAATGCCTCCTTAAATCGTCAAAAATTTTTTTCCAATACGAAACCATTTGGTTTCACATCAAAAATAATATAACACCATTTGGTTTCACGTCAAGTATTTCTTTTTAAAAATAAAACGGTGCTTTACATTTTGTAAAGTCACCGTAAACTACCATTTTCATTCTAAATTTATATGCTGTGATAATACATTTAGAGAACCGGCCTAACCAAATAGAGGCGTTTTGAGCAGAGCTTCACTTCATTCGTCGACTAAAATGTTTATTTTTCGCCAGTTTAAATATAATAATTCGTTTTTGGGCGCTCTGCCTATATCAAAACTAGTGACTGCTTCCTTGATCGCTATATAACAGTGCTTGGGCAATTCCAATAAAGTACTCTGATTCCCGAATAATATGGTTCAAAACTACTTTGGCCGTAGGATTACTACTTACAGCTACACTAAGTGTTTTAATTTGCTCACAAAGCTGAATAAACGCTTCACTCTGCTCCAGGCAATACGAAACAAGCTGAAGCACTTGTTGATGTAATTGGTCTGATACTTGAGAACCAGAGCGGATGACAGATTCAATGAAACGGACAACCTGCTGATGCGTTTCGCCGAGAGCTTGTTCCCACTTTTTCAAGGCATCGACAAATTCGGGCTCTAGTCCCGTGACCAGCTCTCTAATAACCACCGTATGTTCTTCTTCCTGATGCTTCCAGAATTCTGCTTCATCTAAAATTCTTAACGGCATTTGCGGCCCATAATAAAATTGCATAGACATCCCCCCATCATCTTTTCATTTCAATGTATGGGATGGGCTTTAGAAATATACATATATCTACCAACTTCCCGCACCACCATTGGCAGCAGCGTTACTTCTTCTTCGTTTCTGTATGGCGTTTATACCCATGACAACAGCAATTAGCTCCTCAAAAGAAACCTTCTCATTATTATTACTTAAGTGGTATGCTTTAAATAAAACGGTTGAAAAAAATGGTACAATTACATAAATCAAAAAATGAAGAGGTAGTTTTTATGTTTAACAGTCAATATATAAGAAGTGTCCAATTTAAGAGAGAGGAAGTTCCTTCATTTAAGAAATATCCCTTTAACCTGCCCAGTTTGAAGACGTTAGACGAACTATCTTTTCATCCTAATGTAACGTTTCTCATCGGTGAAAATGGGATGGGTAAATCCACCTTGCTTGAAGCGATTGCGGTTTCATTAGGGTTTAACCCAGAAGGCGGATCTATTAATTTCAATTTTTCTACCTATGATTCACATTCTGCACTTACCGATTACCTTAAATTAATCAAAGGAATAGAAAAACCGAGAGATGGATTTTTTCTGCGGGCGGAAAGCTTTTATAACGTAGCTTCTAACATTGAGGAAATGGATCGTGAATTTAGGGGCCGTCGAGTAATTGATTGCTATGGCGGAGTTTCCCTTCATGAACAGTCACATGGTGAGGCCTTCTTTGCCACATTTCTTCATCGGTTTGGGGGAAATGGTATATACATTTTAGATGAACCTGAAGCCGCTCTCTCGCCACTTAGGCAGATGTCGATGTTGACGAGGATTCATGACCTAGTGAACGAGAATTCCCAATTTGTAATCGCTACCCATTCGCCCATCATTATGGCCTATCCAGATGCAAAAATCTTTGAATTTACGGAAGAAGGAATAAAAGAAAGCACACTTGAAGAAACGAACCATTATCGGATTATGAAACAATTTTTTGATGATAAAGATAGAATGCTGCATCATTTGTTAAATGGATAATGATATCGACATAAAGAAAACTCGCCGACTGGCGGGCCTTTAGGCGAAGACAGAGGCGTAGTTGCCCTTATGCGACATAGGAAAGAACTAACCAATTTGGTCTTTTGAAAATTTATAATTTCCTATTAGCCAAAAAGAGCGCAAGTCCTGCGCCCTTTTATTGAACAATATTTTTTCCATAAAAGATTTCATCCATCTCAAGCTTTAATCTCTCTGTGATCTCAATATGTTCTTCCGGCGTTAACTTATCTTTTGTATAGCCAAATAAATAGTTATTTAGATCAAATTCCCGCAGCTTGCATTTTGTGTGAAAAATATGTTCCTGATAGACATTGACGTCAATCATATCGAATAATTCGCCGACATCTTCAGGGATGTAATTCTGAATCGAGTTTATTTCGTGGTCAATAAATAGCTTGTGCCCCGTTTTATCCCTTGTAAAACCGCGAACGCGGTAATCAATCGTCATCACATCGGTCTCAAACGAGCGGATTAAATAATGAAGCGCCTTAAGCGGAGAAATTTCTCCGCAGGTTGAGACATCAATATCTGCTCTAAAAGTACTGATTCCTTCATCAGGATGAAATTCCGGGTATGTATGAACGGTAATATGGCTCTTATCCAACTGCATTACTACCGATTCAGGAAGCGGTCCTGGGGATTCTTCAAATGATTCTGATGGAGCATTGGCAACTGGCCCCTCAGATACTAACAACGTCACGCTCGCCCCCGCCGGCTCAAAATCCTGACTAGCAACATTTAAAACATGAGCACCAATGATATCTGATACATGCCTTAAAATTTTTTGCAGTCTATCAGCACTATATTGTTCATCAATATATTTCAAATAGGCTTCTCGCTCTCCCCTCGTTCTCGTAAAACATATATCATACATATTAAAACTTAACGATTTCGTCAGGTTATTAAAGCCATGTAATTCAATTGCCTCCTCGTGAGTAAGTTTCATGATAATTCCCCTTTCATTTCATCCATTTTTTAGTTTTATAGTACCCATTGTTATGCCAGGTTACTTATTATTTCAAAAAGAATACCATGTTTTGAAATAAAAATTGCCGTTTATTCAGAACGGAGCATAGGATTAAAACTTATATCCTTTGTTTTTTATTTTTCATTATATTTCTCGCTTTCTTGAGGAAAATAATTGAAGGTCTTCTAAATGAGGTGAAAGGATGAAAAAACAGTTTTGTCTATTAGTTGTTTTTCTATTATTGCTGCCAAACATAGCAAATGCAGAACCCGTAACTGAAGGTGTAAAAGTTGCATTTGTTAGGGATGGTTTCCTATGGACAAAAATTAATAATAAGGAAGAAAAAATCACGACAGAAAAGTCCACCTATACTAATCCTCCCCAATGGTCACACGATGGGAAATGGATAGCTTATCAGGTTGAAGCTAAAAAGAAACTAAGTCCATATATAGAGTCTCAGACAGAAATATGGGTATATAATCTGGAAACGAAAAAGCACAAGAGAATTACAATAGATGGAACTAATCCCAAGTGGTCACCGGTCGAGAATATCCTTGCTTTTAAAAGTGGCGGTTTCCTAAATGTCTCAAACCTTGAACACTTTTATAATATTGCCTTAGGTGTAGGAGATTATAGCTGGTACCCGGATGGCCGTTCCTTCATTACGGCCTCAGGTGCTTCCCTAAGACCCGATGGATGGACGAATCCAATTCTTTTTAAAATCGGACTGGAAAAGGATTTAGCTAAAATCACCAGTCTGACCAAAAATGTGAAGCAGCTTTATACCATTCCTAGTGAATTGAAGAAAGGAAACATCAGCCTGCTGGCGATCGATGCATCTGATTTTCAATTTTCTCCTGACGGAAAGTGGATTTCTTTTGTGGTTAGTCCGACGGCTTCATGGTCGATGGATAGCAATATGGTCTGTGTGATTTCGTCTGATGGGCAAAACTTCGAAACGTTAGACGAAATTATTGGAGAGTTCTCACCA
The DNA here is from genome assembly GCF_031988165.1 of Neobacillus sp. NCBI lineage: Bacteria > Bacillati > Bacillota > Bacilli > Caryophanales > Bacillaceae > Neobacillus > Neobacillus sp. The sequence goes on along the minus strand of NZ_DALZYO010000005.1, from coordinate 73,091 downwards.
AAATGGGCCTTTCAACAAAATCGTATCGGATATATTGCCGGCGGCGGCAGAATTGTCTTTGGTTTTAAAAATAAAGATTTGAAAGTTACCGAGATGCCTGCCTTTAAATCAATCAGTCTTACACCACCAAAGTTTGCTGAATTAGGCTTTGCTTGGAAGAATGATCATTCACTTGTTGTTTCTAGGGTCAAAGAAAGCGAATGGTCGAATAACGAGAAGCAGCGGCCTGATCCTTCATTATTTTTGATAAAAATTGGCGATCATGCACAAATGCAAATTACCCACCCGCCAAAGGACTATGGTGATTATGACCCAATTTATCTTCCCTCAGCCAATAAATTAACATGGCTGCGGAAAAAGGATTTGGCTGAAACGCAAAGGGATTTATGGATTGCCGGTCAAAAAAGGGAAAATCCCAAGGTTTGGATAAAAAACGTTGGTGGTTATGATTTTTTTGAAATGAAGCCATAGAAAGAGACCAGCGTAGTCTCTTCGCTTCACTATTGTTTAATTATTAAACTCTAACTAGTTTAGTGCACCTTTTAATATTAATAGGTATTTTTTGCCTAAATTATAATTATTATAATTTAATATTTACTTTAATTTAATGTATGTTATAATTAACTCAGATAAGAAATTTGGAGGAATGCTAAATGACAATTGAACAAGTTATCAATCAACAAATCGCTAACTGGAACATATTATACACAAAATTGCATCGTTTTCACTGGTATGTAAAAGGTCCGCAATTCTTTACCCTTCATGCAAAATTTGAAGAGCTATATGAGGATGCAGCAACTACTATGGATGAATTAGCAGAACAACTTCTAGCCAGCGCTGGAAACCCAATTTCCACCCTAAAGGAATACCTTCAATTTGCAACAATAGAAGAAACAACTGAAGCATTATCAGCTGAGGAAATGGTTCAGGTCATCGTAAACGACTATTCTTTAATTATCGATGAATTAAAAACTGGCATGGAAGTGGCTGAACAAAACCATGACGAGGTTACTAGCGATATGTTTCTTGCCCTAATTGGCAAGCTTAATAAACATAACTGGATGCTAAAATCCTTCTTGCAAGCATAATAAAAAAACTAATTGTAAACGGACCAAAGCCCACTGCTTTTGTCCGTTTTTTTTAACTAATAAAATATAAAAGAATAGCAGCAGATTTGTTAATATTAAAGCAAGATAAGATTACAAAGAATTTAAGGAGGGAATGAATCTGAAGAAATTACCAAAAGCATTATTAATGATTGTTTTCTCTTTTTCCACCATATTAACTGCCTGTGTGTCGCAAACACCAGACCAAAACAATAACGTAAAGCCAAAGCAAACTGCCTTAGCTCCTAAGGAAGTAAACAACTCCTCTCCTATACTACTTAATGAAATAATGGCTTGGGCTAAGAAAGGAACGGTTAAAGATTGTCCATTTAATGCGTTAGGTAGCACTATAGAAAAGGCGAAATCAGAATGGGGAGAACCGGACAAGGTCGACCAGGCAGGTTATGGCTCCTATGCTACCTATAATAAAAAGAATATCGTTCTAGGCTATAACAAGGCGGGCGAAATTTTCGATGTCCGTTCCTATTCTAAAGACCTTAAAGAAATATCTAACAAATTGTTGGTAAAATCATTCGGACAGCCGTCGGAAGTAAAGGACAATAATAATGAACATATTTATGTTTATAAATTAGGCCCGGAGCTTCAGTTTAAAATCATCATTCCAAAAAGCAGCAATGTCATTGACCATATTTCTGTTTTTAACACCAAAAGAGCAGAGGCAAACAATGATTATACTCTCGATATTAAAGGAAAATCTAATCAACTAACTGAGCAAGCTTGGACAACGATGCAAAATTGGCGGAAGGATATCATCCTTTTTTCTAAAAGTCAGGAAAATGTATATATTAATGGCCCTGATAAAAGGAAGGTGGCCCTTACATTCGATGATGGACCAGATAAGATCATCACCCCAGCAATCATTGATATTTTATCTAACCATCATGTGAAGGGAAATTTCTTCTTTTTAGGAAGCAGAGTAAAGGAACACCCTGATGTGGTTAAGGATGCATTTGATCATGGAAACTTGGTTTTGAGCCATAGCTACAACCATGTGGAATTAACGAAATTAGGAAATGCAGCTATTCGAGAAGAAATTGATAGTGCCGGAAAAGCCATAAAGTCACTTATCGGAAAAGAGCCTGCCATCCTTCGGACACCCTATGGGGATACGAACGCACAAGTGGCGGAGATTTCTAAGCAAGAAGGATATTCCATTGTCCTATGGTCGATTGATACACTGGATTGGTCCCAGAAGGATTCAAAAAATATTATTAGCAATGTAATCACCAATGTTCGAAACGGTGATATTATCTTAATGCACTCCGATTCCGATAAGAGTGAGACCAAAAAAGCATTACCGCTGTTAATCGAAGAATTGCAAAAAAGAAACTTTGAAATTGTCGACTTGCAAGATTTGTTGAATATTAAAGCTTATCAATAACCTATTGTAAGAAAAGCGCAAGCGTCCTGTTCAGCGACGTAAGGGCTGGACTGAACCGACTGAGATAAAGGAAACACGGTAAACGAAGTGAACCGATGTTGACTTATCGTAGGGAGGTGAAGGAAGCACTCTAGTCGCTAGGGCGCTTGCGCTGGACAATTTTCAAAGTTCAATATATAAATTCTTATATTGTAAGAAAAGCGCAAGCGCACATTTAGAGGATTATGGACGAGAGTGCTTCGATTTAGATAAAGGCAATGTTAATTTATCGTAAGGAGAAGAGCGAAGGACACTAGCCGCTGTGCGCTGGAGCTGGACAATTCTTAAAGTCTAGTGATATGCATTCTTATAGCATAAAGACAACAACAATAATTGATGTTTGTTAGTAGGAAATAGTTAAAAAGGGACCAATCTTAAAGTGGTCCCTTTTTAATCCATTTATTCGGTCACAAAATAATGGAGAACATTTTCATTTGAGAGTTTTTCCCCTTGATCAACAAATCCTAACGATAGATAGAAGTTGCGTGCTGCTTGATTTTCAGGAACATAGGATAAGCTAATTTCAATACAATCATCATTTTTTGAAAGCATCGAGATAATCTCTTCCATTGCTTGCTTTCCATAGCCTTTTCCTTGGAACTCCTCTCCAATCATAAATCTTGGGATGCCATACCTATCATTTGCTGCATTCTCAGGTACATACTCCAAACAGCAAAAACCAACAAGGGTTTCATTTGCATATATAGCATACGGAGTCATTGAGTGGTCAACCTTTGATTCTGCTATTGTAAAAAGATTGGAAGCAATAAATTTCTCCTGATCCCCCGCTACCTTTAGTCTTATACAGGCTCTAAAATTATCTAAATTAACCTCTTTAAGTGTAATGGTTTGTTTGAATTCAGTGTTTTCCATACCTTCTCCTCTTTCTATAATTTCCCAACAAGGTGTTTACCTATTTTTTAATCAAATAGTTTGAAAATTAACAACATTATACATTATTTAGCTGTTTTAATTCAAATTATTAAAAAACTTTGGTTACTACCTTAGGAAATGTTGATTCTCTGATAGGAAGACTATTTCAAAGGGTTGAGGAGTGTAGATTTAAAATAAAGATGCGATGTTTATAAAAAAGATCCGATGTTTGTAAAAAAATTGCGAAGCTTTACCCCTTTAAATAATCATATCTAAAGAGGGGTTTTTATGTCTAAAAGAAAAAGAACATTCAACGTGATGTAAAAACTGATCTCCCACTTGAAAGTCAGTATGAATGTTCTCGTCGAAAGTGTACATCTTTATTTAAGCGTTTTTGTACATATTAAGATTAGCATTTATAATTTTCTCCTCTTCTAGCGATTAACCTATCCCAATCTAAGAGTATGCAACTCATTCAGAATGGTGGAAATTATGATCATTTTAAAATGACTATAGTGTCATTTTAATATTGACAATGAATAGCTTGTGACATAATATAAAGATGACTACGGTGTCATTTTTATTATAGGAGGTGGTTACTATGCCAAAGGTAAGCAATGAGTATGTGATAAGAAAGAAAAATATCATTTTAGAAGCAGCTTTATCGGTGTGTAAAGTTAAGCCACTCTATGAAATTACGATGAGAGATATCATTAAAGCGTCAGGGGTAAGTCAAGGTGGGATTTATCGCTATTATTCGGATTTGGACGAAATACTTGTTGCTGTCATTAATCAAGCCAATGCTAATGCAGACTATAGGCAAGTTGTCGATGCGATCATTGAAAATAGTAATTCTCCCAAAGAATCGATAAAAAAACTGTTTACTTTTCTCGGTGAGTACATTAAAGAAAACTTATCAACGGTTGGCAAAATTCAATTTGAGCTCACAATCGTATTTGCCAACAATCCAGAGAGACAAAAGAAAATTTTATCGAACATTACTGAAAATGAAAGCGGACAATATTTGGTCGAGCGGTTATTTAGTACAATTCATGAGGGAATTTCTTTAGGGAGCTTTCAGCCTGAAGTATCACCAGAAGATTTATTTACTTTTATTATGACATCCATTGATGGCATTGTAAGAGATGTTATATTACAAAAATGTTACGGTATGTTCCAAAATGAACAAGTGCAATTTGACGAAATCCGTCTGATGAATTCTCTAAGCAAGTCCGTATTATTATTGTTGGGGTCTAAATAAGTAGAGGAGAGGTTCAAAATTGGGGAAAGAGATAAGAAGGTTTCTATTCTATACCTTTGTTTTGTCGTGGATACTATGGGGTGGCTTAGCGATATTAACACAGTTAAATCTACTCAGATTTGGAACTGCATTTTCAATGATGTTGTTTATTCTTGGTGGTGTTACCCCTGCCATTTGCGAGATTTGGCTGAAAAAGAAATATAGTTCTAAAGAAGAGTTTAAATCATTAATTAATAATATAAAAAATCCTAGACACCCATTAGCATGGTACCTATTTACCATCGGACTTGCGTTTGCAGTTTGTTTTTTGCCAACTCTTTGGGGTGGAGCATCTATGGAGAACCCTCTATATCTAGCATTGATTGAATTCCCAATCATGATTATCGGAGGTGGTTTGGAAGAGATCGGCTGGCGCGGCTATTTACAACCTACGTTGCAAAAAAAATGGTCGCCATTCACAAGTACTCTCATTGTGGGTGGTATTTGGGCAATATGGCATCTGCCACTATGGTTCGTGGTTGGTTCAAATCAAAAGAGTATGAACTTTCTCTGGTTCACTCTAAGTGCTTTGGCATTATCATTACTGCTGACGGTCATTTATTCATCCACCAATAGCATTTTTCTATGTATTATTTTCCATGCCTTAATTAATTCATTCTGGGATGTTTATATTCCAGATACGAATGTTGCGTCTGCTTTATTTACACTTTTGTTTGCGCTGTTTATTTTTACTGCATTTGAATTCTATCGAAAGAGGAATAACACTAAAGGGCATAATTTACTTCATGGATAACAATGTTTTCACCACTTAACTAATAATATATTTATTCGCCATAAAGAGGTCTTTTTATTTAAATTTATAGGTTGTGTGGATTTGAAATAAAGTTTAAACATTTATAAAAAAGTCGCGGATGGAATTAACTTTTGAAATTCTTGCGAATCTTAATTTAATAAGATTGATTAAACTTTTTTATAATAACTACAGGAATAAGTTAGAAAAGAACTCATTTTGATCAATGTTTATTCAAAATGAGTTCTTTTGCTTCCTGGTAAGATCAGTGTTTGCAGGTTGTTTTAAATCAAACTTTATTCCAAACCAATAAGGAGGAAAAGTGCTTGAAAACATTGAAAAAGCAGCTAATTTTAGCTGCTTTTTCAGAAAAATTCTCTATTTCACTTGATAATCTCTCAATAACTCAACTTCTTCATCCGTTAATTCTCGGTATTCACCAAGTTCCAGTGTCTCATCCAACGGTAAAGGCCCCATTGAAATCCTTTTCAGGTAAACAACCCTTTTTCCAACGGCTTCGAACATTCTTTTCACTTGATGAAATTTCCCTTCGGTAATGGTCAGTTTAATATCGGAACGAATTCCTGATTTTAAAATTATTAATTCACCTGGCTTTGTTTCGTAACCGTCATCAAGGATTACACCGCGAGCAAATGCACCAACATCTGCTTCTGTCACTTCCCCATCAATCACAGCAAAATACGTCTTCGGCACATGCTTTTTAGGAGAAAGCAAGCGATGAGCCAATTGGCCGTCATTGGTGATGAGCAGCAATCCTTCTGTATCCTTGTCCAACCGTCCGACAGGAAATGGCTCGTACACTTGGTCCTCCATCTCCAATAAATCGATGACGGTCTCACAGGCGTTATCTTCTGTTGCCGACAATACCCCTTGCGGCTTATTCATCATCAGATAGATAAATTCTTTGTATTCAATCACTTCACCGTTCAAAGTAACAGTTTGAATGTTCGTATCCACCTGCTGCTTAGCATCCTTCACAACGAGATCATCTACTTTAACAGCACCGGCTTTTAGCAATTGTTTGACTTCCTTACGGCTGCCGTAGCCGAGATTAGCTAGCATTTTATCAATTCTCAATAGTAATCCCCCTCAATTTAAGAAGATTTTTAAGTGCGCAACCGCAATTTTTGCTTAAGGCGAACAACCCGATCGCCAAATAATCGGTCGATTAAACCTGATTTCAATCCTAGGTAAAAATAGATAACGGCACCTACTCCAGCACTTAATAGGATTAAAATAACAGATTGAGTCTTCGACGCTGGTGAAAGAAATAGCAACAATAATTTATAAACAATCTCTGTCCCTGCCCACATCAGACCAGCAAAGATTACAATTAATAAGCTTCGTCTCCAAACAAGACGGAATTGGTAACGGGAGAAGGTTTTAATTACAACCAAATTAATGATAATAGCTGCGATGTAACCAAGTGCTGTCGCTAATACTGCCCCTCTTGTTTCGAACATTTTTATAAGTGGGATATTTAGGGCGAGTTTTATTAATAAACCAACTAGTAAGCTTAAGATGGTAAAGCGCTGTTCATTGATTCCCTGCAAAATTGCAGCTGTAACCGCGTAGAGAGAAAATAAAATGGCAACCGGTGCATAAGCGCCTAATACCTGTGTTCCAAGTACATCATGTTCATAGAACACCGTATAAACAGGTTCGGCTAATAAAGACAGCCCGATCGCTGCAGGTAAAGTTAGATACAATAGGACCTGAAATGTTTGGTTTAATTGCCGGTTCATGCTCGTGCGATCATTCTCAACAAATGCCTTGGTAATACTTGGCACTAGAGTTAAAGAGAAGGCCGTTGCGAGTGAAACCGGAATAATGACGATTTTATGTGACTCAAAATTCAATATACCAAAAGCGACATCTGCTAACTTCTCCTTCATCCCCATTTCCATCAATGCCCGGGTAAGCGTAAATTGGTCAATGAATTGAAATAGTGGATTGGCAATACCGACAAACACGAATGGTGCTGCGTAAATAAAAATTTCTTTATAGATTTCCTTTAGCGAGATATCGATTGTTCCTTTATCGTGTTTCAAAAGCTCATCAAGATAAGGTTTTCTTTTATACCAATACCAAAATAATACGAGCAAGCCGCCGATGGCACCAATAAAGGCAGCAAAAGTGGCGACGCTAACAGCTGAAACAATCGTTCCATTTAAAAATTTCAGAACAACATAGGCACCGGCAAGCGTGAAAATAATCCGCACAATTTGTTCCACGACCTGTGACACAGCAGAAGGTCCCATTGATTGATGTCCTTGAAAATAGCCCCTGATTAAGCTCATAAATGGCACAACAATCAACGCGAAACTAACAGCTCTGATGACGGTAATAACACTTGCCATGTCTTTTTTACCAGGATGACTCATCTCTGCCAACAACGGTGCCGCTGAATACATGACAAGAAAGGCTGCAATCCCCGTAAATAGCATGACCACTATTCCCGATTTAAATAGTTTTCGGCCAACGGCGTATTCTTCAAGGGCATTATATTTTGAAATAAACTTTGACACAGCTAGCGGAACACCAGCCGTTGCAATACTAATAAAAATCGTATAGGGGACGTACGAGAAGGAATAAAGCTGAGTCCCATGCTTCCCGACAATTTGATAAAACGGTATAACATAAATTAAGCCGATAACCTTTGATAATATGGTTCCAAAAGTTAAAATAAACGTACCTCTTAAAAGCTTTGATTGCATAAAATCCCTTCCTATTTAGAAAAGCGCAAGCGCCTTACCAAGTAAATTCGACTTTTTTTCACACTATTGTAGTTTACAACTCTTTTCCCTATGATGCTACTAACAACCATGCAAAATTATTAACAATTGTTGACTATTCATTTTGTTTTCAGTTTATGGTGAAATGGTTATAATGAAGTAATTGGTTTTAATACCATTAGGTTCCCATAAAAACGAATGAACATAAAGTTGGTGGAAATATGGAATATGATGTAATCGTCATTGGCGGCGGCCCATCAGGGTTAATGGCAGCCATTGCCGCAGGAGAAAAAGGGGCTAGAGTCCTGTTAATTGATAAAGGAGATAAGCTTGGAAGAAAACTTGCCATTTCTGGTGGTGGCCGCTGCAACGTTACCAACCGGCTGCCCATTGAGGAAATTATCAAACATTTGCCCGGTAACGGAAAATTTTTATATAGTGCTTTTTCAATCTTCAGTAATGAAGATATTATTAAGTTTTTCGAAAAGTTGGGTATCGCTTTAAAAGAAGAAGACCATGGCCGTATGTTTCCCGCTTCTAATAAAGCTCAATCGGTTGTCGACGCTCTTTTAGAGCAATTAGAGAAGCTCCATGTAAGAATCTTCAAAAATAGTCCTGTTGCTGATGTCATTTATGAAAATGGGAATGTCTCTTCCGTGGTATTAAAAGATGGCCAAAAAATATCAGCTAAATCCATCGTTATTGCTGTCGGAGGCAAATCAGTTCCCCATACAGGCTCAACCGGAGATGGCTATGCTTGGGCGAAAAAAGCCGGACATACGGTTACCGAATTGTTTCCAACCGAAGTTCCTGTCACGTCTAGTGAACCTTTTATTAAAAATAAAACCCTTCAAGGTTTATCATTACGCGAGATTGACTTAAGCGTGTTGAATCCAAAAGGAAAGCCGATTATATCGCATCGAATGGATATGTTGTTTACCCATTTTGGTATTAGCGGCCCAGCTGTACTGCGCTGCAGTCAATTTGTTGTGAAAGCAATGAAGAAGTGGAATTTAAAAGAAGTAACGATGAGCCTTGATTCTTTACCAGATAAAAAGGAAGAAGAAGTTTTTCAAGACATCATCAAGCTCGTAAAAAGCGAGCCTAAGAAAAGTATCAAAAATACGTTAAAAGGCTTAGTGCCAGAACGTTACCTGCTATTTCTATTAGAACATAATGGGATTGATCCTTCTGAACAGGGCAGCACGATTTCTAATGAAAAAATTCGTAGTTTTTCAAAAAGCTGCAAGCAATTTCCGATTAATGTGAATGGGACACTTCCTCTCGAAAAAGCATTCGTGACTGGCGGCGGAGTCTCAGTAAAAGAAATCGAACCGCAAACAATGGGTTCAAAATTAATGAATGGTTTATACTTTTGCGGTGAAATCCTTGATGTTCATGGATATACCGGGGGATATAATATCACCTCCGCGCTTGTGACCGGGAGATTAGCTGGAACAAATGCCTCCCTAGCTACAAAAAATCGGGCCTGATCGTCAGGCCCGATAGATAATCATTGCCGAAAAGCAATAAATCTGTTCTTCCTCTTCTTCCTCTGTCATCGCTGCCACATTATATTTAATATCTAGCAGACTTTTTTCCTCAATCCCTTTTAAAAAGCGATTCATTTCCCGTTCCAAATCCTTCTCATGCTCGCGATCGAACAACTTTACCTGGATCATTGAACTCTCCCTCTCTTTTTTATTATCATTATTCACCACTTTTCTGAATTTTAAAAATAAACTCTATTAAAAAGTTCCGTATCCCTTGATAATTAGCAGGAAAAAACCGATTCCAAATTGGAATCGGCTATTCTGTGTATTCTGTCTCTCCTGTCCAATTCATCATACCGCCAATCATATTGCGGACTTTATATCCCTGCTCTTGAAGGTAATAGCATACATTTTCACTACGGTGACTGGAGCGGCAGATAAAAATATATTCTTTATCCTTGTCAAAATAATCGAGATTAGCAGGAATATCCCCCATGCGAATATGCTTCGCCCCAGGTATCATACCATATGCTACCTCTTCATCTTCCCTAACATCAACAAGCTCAAGTTTTTCCCCTGCCTCGAGCTTTTCTTGTAACTCTTCTGGTGTAATCATTTTAATTTCTTCCATCCCAATCATCCCTTTAGAAAAACATCCTCCGATTGTGGAGGATGTTCTATTTTATTAGTTTGCTACGATGTTAACAAGTTTTCCCGGAACCGTAATAACTTTTCGAATCGTTTTTCCTTCGATATGTTCCTTCACATGTTCATCGTCCATCGCGATTCCTTCTAATGCTTCTTTGCTCGCATCAGTTGGCACCATAAGCTTTGTCTTAACCTTACCGTTAACTTGGATAACAATTTCAACTTCCTCATCCACTAGCTTTGCTTCATCATATGCAGGCCATGCTTGGTAAGAGATGGTTCCTTTATGTCCTAGTTTTTCCCAAAGTTCCTCTGCAAAATGTGGACAAATAGGCGCGATTAATTTGACAAATCCTTCCACGTAAACCTTTGGAAGCACTGTTGCTTTATAGGCTTCATTAATGAATACCATCATTTGTGAAATTGCGGTATTAAATCTTAAGCCCTCGTAATCCTCGGTTACCTTTTTCACGGTTTGATGATAAACCTTCTCCAAGTTAGATGCTTCATTATTTGACTGGATTTTTGGACTTAAAGAACCATCCTCTTCGATCAATAAACGCCAGATTCGATCTAGAAAGCGACGGGAACCGTCCAAACCGTTTGTCGACCAAGCAATCGAGGCATCAAGTGGACCCATAAACATTTCATATAAGCGAAGCGTATCAGCACCATGGCTGTCAATGATATCATCTGGGTTCACAACATTCCCTTTCGACTTACTCATCTTTTCATTGCCTTCACCTAAAATCATTCCTTGGTTAAATAGCTTTTGGAATGGTTCTTTTGTTGAAACAACACCGATATCATATAAGAATTTATGCCAGAAGCGAGCATATAGCAAGTGAAGCACCGCATGCTCAGCACCGCCAATGTAAATATCAACTGGCAACCAGTGATTTAATTTTTCCTGTGAAGCAAGGGCTTCAGAATTTTTGGGATCAATATAACGTAAATAGTACCAACAGCTGCCCGCCCATTGCGGCATCGTATTGGTTTCGCGGCGGCCTTTTTTACCTGTTTCCGGATCCATGACATTTACCCAATCCGCAATATTAGCAAGCGGTGATTCACCCGTTCCAGACGGTTTGATATCTTTTGTTTTTGGTAATGTCAATGGAAGCTGATCTTCAGGAACCGCAGTCATCGTGCCATCTTCCCAATGGATGATTGGAATCGGTTCGCCCCAATAACGCTGGCGGCTGAATAACCAATCGCGTAATCGGAAAGTTACTTTCTTTGTTCCGATCCCTTGTTCTTCCAACCAAGCAATCATTTTCTTGATTGCCTCTTCTTTATTAAGACCATCTAAGAAAGCTGAATTGATGTGTTCGCCATCGCCAGTATAGACTTCTTTTTCAACATCTCCGCCGGCAACAACTGGCTTAATTGATAAACCAAATTCTTTGGCAAATTCATAGTCACGTTCATCGTGAGCAGGAACCGCCATGATCGCACCCGTTCCGTAGCTTACCAATACATAGTCGGCAATCCAGATCGGCATTTTTTCGCCATTTGCAGGATTGATGGCATACGTACCAGTAAATACTCCTGTTTTCTCTTTTGCTAAGTCTGTGCGCTCTAGATCACTCTTTGTTTTTACTTTATCCAGGTAAGCATCAACTGCTGCACGTTGGTCAGCTGTAGTAATTTTGTCAACAAAATCATGCTCCGGAGCAAGTACCGCATAGGTTGCACCGAATAATGTATCTGGGCGTGTAGTGAAAACAGTAAATGTTTCAGCGTGTCCATCGATTTGGAAGGTTACTTCGGCACCTTCAGAGCGGCCAATCCAATTACGTTGCATTTCCTTCAAGCTCTCTGGCCAATCAAGCTCTTCTAAATCTTCAAGTAAACGGTCACCATAAGCCGTGATTTTTAACATCCATTGCTTCATTGGACGACGCTCTACTGGATGACCTCCACGTTCACTCTTGCCGTCAATGACTTCTTCGTTAGCCAATACGGTTCCTAAGGCTGGGCACCAGTTTACGGCTACTTCATCAATATAGGCAAGACCTTTTTCAAAAAGCTTTAAGAATATCCACTGGGTCCATTTATAATATTCAGGATCCGTTGTGTTGACTTCTCGGTCCCAATCATAGGAGAAGCCAAGTGCTTTAATTTGTCTTCGGAAAGTATCAATATTTTTCGCTGTAAATTCTGCTGGATCGTTTCCGGTATCTAATGCGTATTGTTCTGCCGGTAAACCAAAAGCGTCCCAGCCCATCGGGTGAAGCACGTTATATCCCTGCATCCTCTTTAAGCGTGAAAGAATATCAGTTGCTGTATAGCCTTCAGGGTGCCCAACATGGAGTCCAGCCCCGGACGGATATGGAAACATATCTAACGCGTAGAATTTTCGTTTATCATATTCTTCACTTGTTTTGAATGTTTTTTCTGTTTCCCATTTTTTTTGCCACTTTTTTTCGATATGCTGATGTTCGAAACTCATATTGGTTTCCTCCTAAAAAAAAATAAAAAATCCCCTCATCCCAAAAAGGGACGAGAGGATTGTATGTATCTTCCCGCGGTACCACCCACATTAGTGCATGCATGCACTCGCTTCATTCATCCTTAACGCGGAAAACGGCAAACATTACTTTTTGTTCATGTCTGCAACTCAAAGGCGAGTTCATGATACACCCGGTTGACTTCCACCAGCCGTCAACTCTCTACGCTCGGGTATGAACCACTACTACTCCAGATCACTGTTTTTTCAATATAAAAGTATTACGGTTATTGTATTAAATTTTTTACCACTATGCAAGCAAACAATTGCCTAAATTCAGGATGGACGAAATACTGCTCTTTTAAACAACAAAAAGAAAAGAGCAAGCGCGCTTGCTCTGAACCCTTCTTAAAGTCCAATATTATTAATTCTTATATTAGAACAAAAGACAAAGGAGTATACCCCTTTGTCCACTCCACACGGACAAATACTATATTTGTCCATGGCTGGTGCCTGACACCATTTTAGCTTTTAAACCACGATCATATAATATTGTGGTTACTATTGCTATCAGAAACAGACCAATCAATACAGTGAATAACGCGGACATACTATATAAATCTACCAGCATTCCACCAAGTAAAGGGCCAATCATTCTACCACCTGTAGCGGTGCTGTTGACGATTCCTTGATAAAATCCTTCGCGGCCCTTTGGTGCTAAATCAAATGCAACAGTAGGAACCGCAGGCCAGATGAACATTTCACCGATGGTTAAGATGATCATAGCAATTAATAAGCCTGAAAAAGCACTAGCTTTTCCGGCAACCAAAAATGAAATAATAAAAATACCGATTCCAATCAGTATTTGCAGCTTAAGTGAAGCTGACAGTTTCATTAGCACACCATTGAGAAGCGGCTGCCCGAGGACGATGATAGCACCATTTACCGTCCACAATAAGCTGTATTGAGTTAGTGAAATATTGATTTCTTGTGTATAAGAAGCAATGGTTGTTGTCCATTGACTATAAGCAACCCAACATAGTAAATAGCCAGAACAAAGAATCAATAAAGCCTGCAAATTCACCTTATTATTGACAACTTTCATTGTTTTTCCATTCTGCTCATGCTTTACGGTCACTACCGAGATACCCTTATATCCAAATACAGCAATTAGT